>NZ_JAPZSR010000159.1:0-13092 GCF_027531875.1 Microcystis sp. LE19-84.1B
AAACCATTGAGGTTAAACGCCATGGTGCTAACACCCATTGCCGTAAACCAGATACCGATTACCGGCCATGCACCCAAGAAGAAGTGCAGAGAACGGCTATTGTTGAAAGAAGCGTATTGGAAGATTAAACGTCCGAAGTAACCGTGAGCGGCAACGATATTGTAGGTTTCTTCTTCTTGACCGAATTTGTAACCGTAGTTCTGAGATTCGATTTCAGTGGTTTCACGCACTAAAGAAGAAGTTACCAGAGAACCGTGCATGGCACTGAACAAGGAACCGCCGAACACACCAGCCACACCTAACATATGGAAGGGGTGCATCAGGATGTTATGTTCTGCTTGGAACACGAACATAAAGTTGAAGGTTCCAGAGATTCCTAAAGGCATACCATCAGAGAAGGAACCTTGTCCGATGGGGTAGATTAAGAATACAGCAGTGGCGGCGGATACAGGTGCAGAGTAAGCAACACAAATCCAAGGACGCATTCCTAAACGGAAAGACAGTTCCCACTGACGACCGAGGTAACAGAAGACACCTAGTAAGAAGTGGAAAATGACTAACTGGTAGGGACCACCGTTGTATAACCATTCATCTAAGGAAGCTGCTTCCCAGATGGGGTAGAAGTGGAGTCCAATCGCGTTGGAGGAGGGAACAACCGCACCAGAGATGATGTTGTTTCCGTAAAGTAGGGAACCAGCTACAGGCTCGCGGATACCGTCGATATCTACAGGAGGAGCGGCGATAAAGGCGATGATGAAGCAGGTGGTGGCGGTGAGCAGGGTGGGGATCATGATCACACCGAACCAACCGACATAAAGACGGTTGTTGGTGCTGGTGATCCACTGGCAGAACTGCTCCCACAGGGAAGCGCTCTCGCGCTGTTGTAGAGTTGTAGTCATGGTTGGATAATTTCTGTATGTATTTAATTGTCAAGGTTCTTTGTTTGACATGAATTAATAATATCGGGTTTTTATAGTTATGTAAAGGGGTTTTAAGAAATGTTTTTTTATCAATGTCATAACTTTTACTTATATAATTGATGTTCAGGTAAACTAGAAGCAGACAAATTCTGCAAAAATAAGCGATGATACCCGAAATTACTGCAAAACTATTGGAAGCGAAGAAGGAAAAAGGCCTGAGTTTCGCTGACCTAGAAGCGATTCTAGGACGAGATGAGGTGTGGATTGCCGCTGTTTTTTACCGGCAAGCGAGCGCCTCCCCAGAGGAAGCAACGAAAATTGTGGCAGCTTTGGGACTGGGAACCGAAATCATCCCATCCTTAACCGAGTATCCTGTCAAGGGATTGGGTCCGGTTGTCCCCACTGACCCCCTGATTTATCGTTTCTATGAGATCATGCAGGTGTATGGAATGCCCCTAAAATCGGTGATTCATGAAAAATTCGGCGATGGTATTATGAGTGCGATCGATTTTACCCTCGACGTGGATAAGGAGGAAGACCCTAAAGGCGATCGCGTTAAAATTACCATGTCGGGTAAGTTTTTACCCTATAAGAAGTGGTGAGTCCGGCCAAAGTCAACGGTAAGGGATTTCTATTCCTTGCCGCTCTTGCTATTTTTCTTAACCAAACTTAACAATTGACGGCAAAATTTTGCTTTTTTTTTGCAGATTTTGAGAGAATTTAAAATAGATTCCAGCGATCAACCACCCAGGAGATACAATGACGATTCAACCTCAAGAAATTTTAGAAAAGCTTCAGTGGAGATACGCTGTCAAAAAATTTGACCCGTCTAAAAAAATTTCTGAAGCAGATTGGTTTGTCTTAGAAGAAAGCTTGAGACTGGCTCCTTCTTCATATGGTTTGCAACCCTGGAAATTTATTGTCGTTCAAGATCCAAAAATTCGTGCGGCGCTTACTCCGGTCAGTTGGAATCAAACTCAAGTAGAGGATTGCTCCCACTATGTGGTACTTGCTACTCTTACCAAAATTGAAGTAGCATATGTCGAGAAATTCGTCGCAAAAATAGGTCAAGTTCGAGAATTAGATGTCGCTTCTCTGGAGAATTATAAGAATCTGATGGTGTCAGATTTAGTTAATGGGCCACGCTCAGCAATTGTTCAATGGTGGTCTCAGCGACAGAGTTATATTGCGATGGGAATGCTGATGGAAACCGCCGCCTTGCTCGATATTGATGCTTGTCCACTAGAAGGAATCGAGCCAGCCGCTTATGATCGTATTCTGCAATTAGAAGGTAGCGGCTATGCAGCAGTAGCAGCAGTGGCTCTCGGCTATCGCTCCTTAGAAGACAAATATCAACTGTTGAAGAAAGTTCGCTTTGATCGCGATGATGTTATTGTCTGGCATTAGTACAATAAGACTATATCAGTTGAGGGATTTTTTATAAATCGAGGAAAACTGGTTGCGATCATTACTGGAGCGATCATGATCGTGATCGCTTATTTAATTCTAGTGCAATCACTAGATTTTCGTGGAGAAATGATACCCGCTCCTCCACTCTTTTTGGGATTTTAGATTTTGGATTTTGGATTTTGGATTTTGGATTGCGAGTTTCCCTTGTTCCAAGGCAGAGCCTTGGAACACAATATCTAAGGCTCTGCCTTAAAATAGTATTCAGGTAGAACCTGAAGAGAGCGTTCCCAGGTAGAACCTGGGAACGAGATCTTACTCATAACTGATAACTGATAACTGATTAACCTAAATCTCGGTCTTTAGTGACGGTAATTTCCTTAGATAAATGTCGATACCAAGTAAAATAGAGACCGATGGAAAGCAAAAGAAAAACCAAAGCCAAAATCTTAAAACTTTGCCACTGCTTAATGATTAAAACAATCCCCATCATAAAGAGGACTAATTGCCAAGGAACAGTGAGAAAAGCGGCGATGATATCCCGTTGATTTTCCGCTTTAATTTTTGCCTGTAGGTTAGGTTTAACACTGTGACGGACTTCTCCCCAAAAGCCAAAAGGCCGGGTAACATTATAGAAATTTTCCATGACTAAACTATCGGTGGGAGGAGTTAACAAAGTAGCGATAATACAGCCAGCTAAAGCGAACAAACTCGGCACAAGAAAGAGAATAAGTTCCTGATATTGACTGTGACGAAAGAAAGGTAAAATTATCGCTTGTGAGGCAATAGCCGCAACCATTCCCGATAAAGTTCCCACGGCAAAACCATAACCATTAAAGCGCCACCAATACCAACGTAATAGGAGAGGAACTGCTAATCCCACCCCTAATCCAGTGGTTAACCAACCCCAAATATCATTGACATTTTCGATATTAAAACTCAAAACTAAGCCAATTACGACCACAAAAACCGAGGCTAAACGACCTTGAAAAACTAACTCCTGTTCTCCCGCATTCGGTTTCAAAAAAGCTTGATAGATATCTTTTACCCAATAGGCAGCACTAGCGTTAATAACTGCGTTAAAAGTGGACATAGCTGCCGCTAAAAAAGAAGCAATTAATAACCCTTTCATCCCCACAGGAATATATTGAGTAATCACCGTGGCCAAAATTCTTTCTGGATCTGTAATCGTGCCTTCGGTTAAACCGTAATGAATACCTAAAACCGCAAAAGCTGTGACTAGGGGCCAACGGAAAGAAAGCAGAATAATCCAGAATAAAGATAATAAACCGGCATCTCGATCGCTTTTGGCGGCTAGATATCGTTGTAGCATATAACCACCGCTGCCGCTGCAACCTTCGATGATGGTTTTAACTAAATAAAAGAAAATCACCCCACCAAACAAATTAAAGATGGCATAATCTCCGGGTAAATCCAAAGTCAGGGAGGGGAAAATACTAGACCAGTCGCTTAAATTCCAAGTTTTTGGCTCCGTTGCCCCCGGAATTGCTACCGTGAAACTATCGGGAAGATTAACGGTAAAAAAGGCCACTGCCGATACATAAATTACCGCCACAAAAATCAGAAACCCTTGAAATAAATCGGTAATTACCCCACCATAAAAACCACTGGCCACCGTATAAATCAAGGTTAAAAGAATTAATATCACCGAAGCAAGACGATCATCCATACCCAGAAACTGCCCTAAAAATTTCCCCCCCGCAACGGAGAAATAACTCATCGCACCGATAGAGAATAAGAGAGTGGCGACGGCACTAATAATTCGGGCAAAATTCCCCTGTTTTCCCGGTCCAAAGCGAAACTGCATCCATTCCGCCATGGTCATAACTTGGGCGCGGCGATTCCATTTGCCCATAAAAGCCATGAGAAAGGCCATAATTAGGACAACACCGCCGCGGATTTCGATAAATAGTCCTTTGGGTCCGACGGCGTAAATTAGAGCAGAAATGACCATAGTTCCCGCTAAATCGGTGTTAGCTGCCATTCCCGACACCCCTAACATCCACCAAGGCAAATTGCGATTACCTAAAAAGTAGGATTCTAGACCTTGAGAAGCTTTTTTCTCGGCTATAATCCCGATTATTAGGGTTCCTGCTAGATAAAGCAGCACAATTACATAATCAATTAACTGCATAGTTGAAATCAATTTAACTTTCGATCGTTATAGCATCAATTGACTACGATTTCTGGCTAACGGTTTCTTTTTCTAAGATTTGCACCCGTTGCTCCAGCTTTTTTAAATCTTCCTTTAATTCAATTACTAAAGTGGCCAAACGCTGGAACAGTGGGTCAGTTTCCCCGACTACTTCCCCATTTACTATACCCGTTCCCGATCGCCGTTGGGGAATGGGAGCGGCATTTTCCCCGCGGATGGTGATTCCTCGGACCTGACTTTCAAGGCGCTCGACTCGATTGCGGAGACTAATTAACTCCGATCTTACCGCCGTATCCGATTGTGCCTTGCTGGCATTAACAAAACTCAGTATTAGCAAAAGGGAGATAATCAGCGTTAAAAAGCCAGAAAAAGAGATTTTAGCTAGTTTCATCGATTTTACCCCCTATCTATCCTACCCAACTTAATGTTAAGAAACGTGGCTAAATCTAAAGCTTGATTGCAATTCCGCCCCCAGGTGATTAGTTGCTCAAAAGAGGATGATAAGGTAAAAAACACGATTTTGTCGAAATTTGGCCTTATCTCTATGTATAAAAACTCAGATAAAGATTTTCTCGGAGCGGCAATCACAGCCGGTTTAGGTGCGGGAATCGTCACTTCCTTTGCTGTCAATCAAGGACAAGACATCGGTACAGCTTTAGGAATTACCGCTTTAGCGGCTGTTTGCGGTGTTATCTGCCGTCATTTTGACCTAATGTGATGCAATCTTCCTCACACCTCCAATTCTGCCGAAAAATCCCGTTTTTTCTCGTATTGATAGGGACCGAGCAGAGCGCCCCAAATTCCCTTACCAGTGCCGGGATCTAGACCTTTATCGTAGGTTTTTAGGCTATGACTCGTCACCTCGAAACCTAAAGCCACCTGATAGGTTGTACCCTCATAGGTGAATTGACAGCGCTGTTCCGGTTGCGGTTGGGCGATAAACTGGTATTGATTATCAGGGAGAGTATGGACTTGGACTGCTAAAGTGCAAGTAGGCAGGAAAGTTAGGTCTTCTAAGCTAATTTTTCGCAAAATATCGGGATTTTTGCCCGCACCTTGCACGGATTTCAGGTCATTAAACATATAGTGCCTAACCTCTAACCCTCCCGATTCCGAGCGCGTTAATCGCCACAGTCGCGGTCGGTAGGGTTGGTCTAAATTGATGATACTGGCCTGTTCGGCAAAAAGAGCGATGCTGTCTTCTCGAAATAAAAGCAGCGGACGCAACCATAAACGCAGGTGAACGTACCACACCGGTTCCGCTTGCGCTTGCCGTTGATTTTCAAATTCACCCGCGAGATACCGACCAAAAGTGATTAATTCAGGGGTCATAGCTCAAAAAACTCTCCTTATTGCCTCAAAATTAATCCTAACACCCATAGAAATCACTTTTTTGACAAAAATGACCTTCAGGCTACCGGAACCCGCTTAAACCCAGCTATTCCCCCTTTAGTGTACCAATATTCCCAGCGACCGCCAGCAGCACTAGACCAATCCTTGAGGTCAAATTTACCGCTGCCGGAGGGAGTTCCTGCGATGCGATAGACTTTCACCGCTTGACCGTTATTATTCCAGATTAAAGGTCGATCCGGCTCTATCTGTTCGGGTAGAGTCCCGTTAGTTTGCAGAAAATAGGCATCTTGTCCCTTATCGGTGCCGTTACCATAGACTTTGGCGATACCATGCTCATCGATCGCCAGAAAAGCACCTTCTTCTAAACCGATAGCGTAGGCAGGTAGTTGATTGTGATTATCGTGGACATTGCGGGCTAAAAAACCAAAAAGGCGACCATATCTTGTTTCGGGATGATCTTGATTGAGTCGATCCAAATGGGTATCTGTCACGACTTTTTTGAGAAAAGGAACCCGAATAAAATCACTCCGATAGAAGTCTTTGGTGTTGAAGTGAAAGGGATTATTTAATATTTCTGAACTCAGTACTCCTTCGTGAGTAGGCGCATAGTAAAAATCCCCCAGAATAGCCATTCCTGCGCTGGTTCCCGCCACGGGAACTTTTTTGTCGTTGATCAGATAATTGATCGCTGTTTCCACCTTTGTGCTTTCCCACAAATCCTCGTATTGATTTTGATCACCACCGGCAAAAAAAAGGATATCGGCATTACGAATATATTCGATAACATCAGGATGATTCGCCCCTTCACGACTATCAATTGATAGTTCCGCTGCCGAGCCGATCAGGGAGGGATAATTGTCGCAAATCCAATCAGCTTGACCACCAAGATCGCCAAAGCGCAACACTAAGTAATTACCGCCTTTAGCTCGATTTAATAACCATGTGGTCGCTTGATCTTCTCCTAATTTACCTCCTTCCGCTCCCCCGATTAATAAAATACCCGATCGATGTTTTACAGACTGAAAATTGGCTTTTCCACAACGACAAGAATAATGGAAATCTCGATCATGATTGTTTGACATAGTCTTATAACCTCTCCCCTTAGCTTACTCCTTCTATCCTAGCTTTAACTAGGACAAAATCAGAGTTTTCTACCATAAAAGTTAACAACAAAGCCTCTCTATGGCTGAAATCGGTAGCGGCAAAACTCCCTAGTTTACATTTTGTTAAAAATCGTCCTATAATAATTCAAGGCTAGAAACTGGCAATTATTACTGTTGAAGTTGGGAATCGGCGGGCGATATGTTAAATAGACGTTCTTTTTTGCAAGGATTAGGTACAATCGCCTTAGCGGGGGGTTTAAGTGGCTGCGCTTCCGGAAGCGGCGAGCCGAGCATTTTTATCCTGTCCAGTTCGATTCCGCCGCGATTACTAACAGATTTTCAGAAAACTATTGCCGAAAAAAAAGTCAATTTTCAGTCGGAAAGGCAGCTGAAAGAGCTATTAAAATTGTTGGAAAAATGGTTAAAAAATCAGGAGCAACCAACCTCACAATTTTCGTTTCCTATCCCTTTTAGGGAACAAAACCCAGCGATAGGTAATTTAGTCACCCTAGGGGATGCTTGGCTAGGAAAAGCGATTAGCAACGGTTTAATTCAACCCCTAGATACTTCTCAACTCTCTAATTGGTCAAAACTGCCCCCCCGTTGGCAAGAAAATATGACTCGCAATGCCCAAGGACAACCGCAAACAGAGGGAAAAGTCTGGGCTGCGCCCTACCGTTGGGGAATGACAGTAATTGCCTATAATGAGGAAAAATTCGCTCAATTTGACTGGCGGCCACAGGATTGGTCTGATCTATGGCGACCGGAATTAACCGGTAAAATTGCCCTAATTGATAATCGTCGGGAAGTCATCGGTTTAACCCTAAAAAAATTGGGTTATTCTTATAATTCTAGTGATTTAAAACAAGTAATGGGACTAAAAGACCAGCTATTCGCTTTACAAAAACGGGTAAGATTTTATAGTTCTCAATATTATTTACAACCCCTGATACTCGGTGATGTCTGGCTGTCTGTGGGTTGGTCTAATGATATTTTACCAGTGAGCGATCGCTATAATAAAATTAAAGTTGTTGTCCCCAAATCCGGCACTTCTCTCTGGTCAGATGTCTGGGTAAAACCAGTTTTAACTACTCCTAATTCTCTTGTGGAGCAATGGATTGATTTTTGTTGGCAACCAGAATCCGCCACTAAAATTTCTTTATTTACCTCTGGATTATCACCCCTAGTTCTCACTGAAAATCCCGACCAAATTCCCTCAGATATTAAAAATAATCCTTTACTTGTCAATCCAGAAGCGATCAAAAAAAGCGATTTTTTAAACCCTTTATCGCCAGCAACCGAGCAAGAATACGAGCAATTGTGGCAAGCAATGCGACAGTTAGTATAGTCAGTAGATACTAAAGAACATTATGCAATAATATTGAGGTAAAAACTACATTTACCTAACTGATTCTAGCTGATAACTGATAATTGATAACTGCTCACTGATAACTGCTCACTGCTCACTGCTCACTGATAACTGATAACTGATAACTGATAACTGATAACTGATTAAGCGGTTTGACTTTGGGTTTCTTGGGCGAGAAAAGTAAGGATAGAAGCTTTCTCAATTAACCCCAAAACCCTGCCGTTTTCCTCTACCACTGTCACTTGAGATAAATTTTCTCCTTCCAAAATTTTCACCACATCTAGGAGGGAAGTATGAGACAAAACCAGTTTGAGACTTTCGCTAGTTTGTAATAACCGGCCGATATTTACCTCTGTCCATTGGGAAGTGGGAATCGTTTTTAGCTCCTCTACATTAATCACCCCTAATAGTTTACCTTCGCTATCGGTAACTAGGAATTTAGACCATTGTTGTTTACCGATAACATAATTATTAGCAAACTCGCGCAGGGTTAAATTAATCGGAACTACAGGACTATTAGGAGAGATAACATCTTTAGCACTGTAGCGACTTAGGAAATCTTGAACCTTAGCTGATTGGGCGGAAAAGCCAGCATTTTGTAGGAGGAAAATGCCAATTAATAGCGTCCAAAAACTGCCAAATTGACTGATTCCGAGAATTGATAGCGCACCGATGACAATCGCTAACCAACCAAAAAATTGACCGAAACGACTAGCGAATAAAACTCCTTTATTGGGATTGCCCGTTACTTGCCAAACGATAGCTTTAAGGATATTACCACCATCTAAAGGTAAACCGGGGATCAGGTTAAATAGCCCTAGGGCGAGGTTGATATAGGCAAGGAGAGAAAGAATCGCCGCCATGGGCGCATTTAAACTAATATTGGAACCAATAATTAGGAAGATACCAAAGAGCAGTAAACTAACTAAAGGGCCAGCAATTGCCACTAGAAAAGCTTCTAGAGGAGTTTTCGATTCTCTGCCGAGAGTTGCCAAACCACCGAATAAAAAGAGGGTAATTGATTTGACTTCAATACCTTGGGCGATGGCAACAAAACTATGACCTAATTCATGGGCAACCACGGAAGCAAATAGGAGAATAGCGGCAAAAAATCCCAAGAGCCAGGGCATAATTCCCGTTAACTGGGGAAACTGACTTAAATCTCCCCCATAGGTTAAGGTAATTAACCCCAGAACAAAGAACCAAGAAGGATTAATATAAAAGGGAATTCCAAAGAGATTCCCGACTCTAATGTTGCCATTCATTTTGTATCTTCTCCAATTATGGGGGACTAACGCCAAGAAAATTAGTTTATCAATTGCGCCATTCACTTCTGTTAACAATTGTAACAAAAATGAAAATCTCCCCGGCATTCCTTCAGGGAGTAAAAACCGTCATCACTGTTGTTCGGTTATTTTCGTAGGAGAATTAAATCAATGATTAATTATTTACGGGGACAAGCGATCGAGGTGATCAAAACCCCCAATAACCGACTGATCTTGATTTTAGACGTAAACCAGATCGGTTACGAAATCCAAATTCCCTCGCGATTAGCCCTAGACATCGACAAAGATAACAATGATAGTCGTCAGATTTTTACTCACCTACTCCTTCGCGAGGAGCAGCCTTTATTGTACGGTTTCGGCACCGCCCCAGAGCGAGATCTGTTTCGTCAACTGCTTTCCGTCAATGGGGTTGGGGCGCAATTAGCCCTAGCTTTAATCGATACCTTGGGGATTGAGGAACTTTTGGTGGCGATAGTGACAGGAAATACCAAAATTTTGAGCAAAACCCCCGGAGTCGGCTTAAAAACAGCAGAAAGAATCGCTTTAGAGTTAAAAACTAAATTGGCAGCATGGCGACAGCTAAAAGAAGCGACGACGACAACCACGGCAATACTACCGGCAGCGGAAATCCTCGAAGATGTGCAGATGACCCTTTTAGCTTTAGGATACAGCCAAGAGGAGATCGATCGAGCTATCGCAGTCCTCAGTCAAGATGCTTTATTTAGTAAAAATACTCAGCAAGAAGACTGGATTAAAGGGGCAATTAATTGGCTAGGTTAAATCAGTCGTCAGGAGTCAGGAGATAGGAGTCGATAGATAGGGTGATGGGGTGATAGGGATTTAGGGGTTTAGGGAAATTTCAGCCAAATGCTTCACTTCCCCACTTCCCCACTTCCCCACTTCCCCACACCCCACTTCCCCACTTCCCCACTTCCCCACTCCGGCGCTCCCTTCTTAGGGCAAATGTTAAAAAGTATTACGAAAATAGTGAGAAGGTGAACCAGATGCCGCAAAATAGTTGCGTTAGGTCGCTCTAGCTAGGGAAGTCTTGAGACGCTAAGGCGGAAACGAGATAACTTGAGCATAGTGACCACAACTGCTATAAAATGTCAGATTAAGTTTATTAATCTCACTTAGTTGGGAGGAATCCATCAATGAGTATCGTCACGAAATCGATCGTGAATGCTGATGCTGAAGCTCGTTACCTCAGCCCCGGCGAACTAGACAGAATTAAAGCCTTCGTTACCAGTGGTGCCGCTCGTTTACGCATCGCTGAAACCCTAACCGGCGCTCGCGAAACCATCGTCAAGCAAGCTGGCGATCGCTTATTCCAAAAACGTCCTGACATCGTTTCCCCCGGTGGCAACGCTTACGGCGAAGAAATGACCGCCACCTGTCTGCGTGACATGGACTACTACCTACGTTTAATCACCTACGGAGTAGTTGCTGGTGATGTCACCCCGATTGAAGAAATCGGTTTAGTCGGTGTGCGTGAAATGTACAAATCTTTAGGAACCGACATCGGTGCCGTAGCTCAAAGCGTTCGCGAAATGAAAGAAGTTGCTACCGGTCTTATGTCTTCTGACGATGCTTCTGAAGCTTCTTCCTACTTCGATTACGTGATCGGCTCTATGTCGTAGAATAACTCCTTTGTGAATTGTTCTAGACACACCCCCCGTAAACCTCTTAAGATTAAGCAAAACCCAAGGAAGAACCACCATGCAAGACGCAATTACTTCTGTTATCAACTCTTCTGACGTTCAAGGCAAATACCTTGACTCTAATGCTCTCGGCAAACTGAAAAGCTATTTCGCCACCGGTGAACTGCGCGTGCGTGCCGCTAGTGTCATTAGTGCCAACGCTGCCGGCATCGTTAAAGAAGCTGTGGCTAAGTCCCTGTTATACTCTGACGTAACCCGTCCCGGTGGCAATATGTACACCACCCGTCGTTACGCCGCTTGTATCCGTGACCTCGACTACTATCTCCGTTATGCTACCTATGCTATGTTAGCTGGAGATCCTTCTATCCTCGACGAGCGCGTTCTCAATGGACTGAAAGAAACCTATAACTCTTTAGGTGTACCCATCTCCTCCACCGTTCAAGCTATCCAAGCGATGAAAGAAGTCACCGCTAGTTTAGTTGGTGCTGACGCAGGTAAAGAAATGGGGATTTACTTCGACTACATTAGCTCTGGCTTAAGCTAGAAGTAACGAACTCGGACAAAATAGGTTCGGGAAGCCGAGGATGAGTGCTAGGTCTTTAAAGGCTGAATCTGTCCAAGATAGGTTTTGACGAGCTAGTATTGATCCTTGACTCCCGACCTTTGTTATTTTAGGAAAAAGGCCTTCGTTAGTTTGAGCGACAAGTTTTTCAGCGATTAGGAGAAATCAATCCATGCGGATGTTCAAAATCACCGCTTGTGTTCCTAGCCAAAGCCGCATTCGGACACAACGGGAATTACAAAATACCTATTTCACCAAACTCGTTCCCTACGATAATTGGTTTCGTGAGCAACAACGCATCATGAAAATGGGCGGCAAAATTGTCAAAGTGCAGTTGGCTACCGGCAAACCAGGAACTAATACAGGTTTACTGTAATTGGCTGCCACTAGAACTGAAAAAAAAAGAGGTCTTTCCAGACCTCTTTTTGCTTTAGGGATTTTTTTCAAACTGCAAAGCGGCAGAGTTGAGACAATAGCGTTTTCCCGTCGGGGGTGGACCATCGTTAAAAACGTGACCAAGATGAGCATCACAGGTGGCGCAAACAATCTCTGTCCGCACCATGAAAAAACTAACATCTCGTTCGTACTTAATATTAGTCTCGTTAGCAGCAGTCCAGAAACTCGGCCAACCAGTACCCGAATCATACTTGCTGTCAGAAGTAAATAACTCCGTACCACAGCAGACACATTTGTAAATACCTTTGTCCTTATTATCGTGATATTTACCCGTAAACGCCCGTTCTGTTCCCTTTTTGCGAGTAACTTGGAACTGTTCGGGAGTTAGCTGGGCCTGCCATTCCGCCTCGGTTTTACGAACTTTTTCTACCATAGTCAGGACAACCGCCATTATGATTAAACTTCCCTTTTTAGTCTAACCTGAGTTCGATATCTAGGTTTTTTTCATAAACATGAAGTATGACCTGATTTAACATCGGCCCCTGACGACGTACTCCCCAAAAGGAAAACTCGGTCAGGAAACCCTATAGACTTAGCATAACCCCAGCTTATCAATGTTATAAGTAACAATATCGTCAAACCCCTTTACAAACCGTTACAAACTCTCTAAGATAGAAACATCATCAATCAATCGTACCTCGATAACTTAATAGGAATCATAAACCAATGA
Organism: Microcystis sp. LE19-84.1B; assembly: GCF_027531875.1. Taxonomy (NCBI): domain Bacteria; kingdom Bacillati; phylum Cyanobacteriota; class Cyanophyceae; order Chroococcales; family Microcystaceae; genus Microcystis; species Microcystis sp. LE19-84.1B. The sequence continues at coordinate 12,964 of NZ_JAPZSR010000159.1, forward strand.
CCACCACTCTACAACAGCGCGAGAGCGCTTCCCTGTGGGAGCAGTTCTGCCAGTGGATTACCAGCACCAACAACCGTCTTTATGTCGGTTGGTTCGGTGTCATCATGATCCCCACCCTGCTCACCGCCA
>NZ_JAPZSR010000406.1:0-1834 GCF_027531875.1 Microcystis sp. LE19-84.1B
CTTAGGGACTTGCGTGGGAATAATATCCCAATCGATCGGAGGGCGCAAGCTTTGCGCCCCTACAGTAACGGATTTTGTCCACAATGTAGGGGCGAACTGCGTTCGCCCAAAAGGTACATTATCAAAGCGCAAGTCCCTTATAGTATGTAACGATGAGGTGAGGCCGGAACTTAAACCTAAGATTTTTTCAAGAACTTCTGACGAACTCGCGAGATTAATAGGTCTAATTCAGGTAACTTCAATAACATCGCACCGAGGAGGAATAAACCCACTGCTACGGTCGAAGCCAAACCTAACTGTAATAATTGTAGGAAAATATTACCAGCACCGAAAACCTTTTCCCAACCCCAACTAGCACCCCAACTACCAACACCAGAAAGCATTGTAATTACCGTTAATCCCAATAGGGATAAACCCCATTCTCCTAAGGGTAAACCTCCTAAACGACGATTTAAAATCACCGTAAAAATGCCCATAGAAAGGATATTAACCCCCACGGTTGCTAAAACAAGCCCCGGAGTACCAAAAGGTTTATACAAGAGGAAATCCAGCGCACCATTGAGAAAAATATTTACCATACTCACCTTAAAAGGAGTTTCGCCATCACCCAAAGCATAGAACACTCGTACTAAAACATCGCGACCGAGATAGAAAAACATCCCGAAACCGTAGGCCATTAATACGGGAACCACCTGTTCCGAGGCAGCCAGATTAAAGGCACCCCGTTGATAGATAACTCGCACTACCGGGAAAGCGAGGGCGATAAAGATAGCGGTGAAGGGTAACATGGTTAAAGCCGTCAATAATAAACCCTGACGGATTCTTTGCTTCAATTCTACCCAATTTTCCGGTTCCGTCAGTCGAGAAAATATCGGCATAAACGGCACGAGAATCATGTTAGACATGATGCCCAAGGGCGTGAGAACGATAAAACTGGCGTAACGCATGGAAGCGGCGGCATTTTCGATAAAAGAAGCGAAAAAGAGGTCAGTATAAACGTTAATATGCAACATTCCCGAAGATAAGGTCGCTGGAATCATCACCCGCAACACTTCCGACACCCCCGGAATCCGCCAATCCCAACGAAATATTAATTTTCCTAAACCTGCCTTGACTTGTGCGCCCACTTGTGCTAACCATTGCCAAAGCGCCCCGACGAGAGTACCGCCGGCGAGGACAAAACCCCCCAGTTGCACATATTGCGGCTCATCAATGCGATCGCCAACGAACCAAGCCAGCAAACCCACCCCGATAATCACCGCCACACTGGAAAAAAGCGGACTGAGACTCGGTAGCCAGTATTGATCCGCTGCGTTGAGAGTACCGAAACCGATGCCGATTAAACCGGCTAAAACCGCCATGGGGGCCATAATTTGCAGTTGTTGAATGGCCATGCTGCGGGTGGCGGCATCTAAACCGGGAGCGAGAACATCAATAAAAATATTGGCAAAAACGATTAAAAAGACGGTGACAGCTAATAAAATCGCACTGACTAGGGTGGTAATAGTCTCGACAATCGGCGCGGACTCGGATTTATCTCTTTTGGCCAAAACACTGACCAAAGCACTGTGAAAGGGGCCGTTAATGCCACCGAGGAGAATTAACAGAAAACCGGGGATAACGTAGGCAAAAGCGTAGGCGTTCACCACCGGCCCAACACCGTAGGCAGCGGCGATTACCTGTTCGCGGACTAAACCAAAAACCTTACTGATTAAGGTGGCAACGGCGACAATTCCGGCAATACCGGCTAAGGAACGGGTAGCTTTCTTAGTAATGATGACACCTCGAAAGAAAACAACTGCATTGATCGATTCTACCCGTTTCTGTGTTCCCG
>NZ_JAPZSR010000368.1:0-7900 GCF_027531875.1 Microcystis sp. LE19-84.1B
GAAATGGGGCGAAAGTCTGTGGACTCTGTGTAAGACAGTACATGGTTTTTTAACTGTGGTATGCGACGGTGGTGGAAGCAGAAACTTAAATCGTGAGGTTTAGGAATCGCCGCACTTTTAGGGCGGCGAGGATGTCAAGAATTTATCACTCTGATAACACTAGAGGACAAAGACAACAGAAGGTGGGGAGTAGGGGCAATTCATGAATTGCCCCTACTGGCGGGCGCATCGCACGGGTCATCTTTTACATCAGCCGAGGGGCGGCTTCTGTGGTAGGCCGCCAATTGCGAATCGAGTTGCTCTGATGAGCTTCTGGTATTGCATTATGAACTGGAGGCGGCGTGAATTCTGCTTAAGGGAAAACGCTATGGCTCAAGTAGCGGTTAGCGAAATTTTGAACCCTATTACCGAATCTGACACACCGCGCCACAATCTCTCACGGAAGGCGATAGGTCGCCTGAGAAGCAGTAAAACAGGGGAAAATACCTGAAACTCTTTCCCCTGTGAATCCCTAAGCTAGGGAGAAGAATATAAAGATTTATTAAATTGTAGCTTTTGCTACAGTTGTGGGGGGGGGAGTGTGTATGCTTCTGCTATCTCCCTTTGGTGTTGGGTTGGGGTTTTGCTTGACTCAAGGTACATGAGCTAATAAATGTATAGAAACAGTAAAAATGAATATCTTACAAAGATTATCAATGGTTCCAATAATAACAATGGTTACTGCGGTGGGTGTTGCTGTTGCTGTTGAACCTGCTCAGGCAGCTACCCTTTGTTATTGCTATGAGGTTAACCGACCCGGTGTTCCTAAGTCTTTGTATAATGGGAGTTGGCTTTTCGGAGTAAGTCTAGATACGGTTATGAACAAAATAACATTTACAGTTAAAGGTAGTAATTCTCCATCTGGAGGAAAATTTAACGGTACTATGTATATGTACGGCGTAACCGAGTCTAATGGAACATATAGTTTTCACGGTACTAATAACAGGTTAACAATGAGCGGTGAGTTTACCCCTAGTACACATACGTTAATAATTAAAAGCCCAATCACAAGTACGTCTTCTGGTGGTCAAGAGATACCATTCAATGTTAAGCCATGCCCTGAACCCACCTCAACCATCGGCCTCCTCGCCCTCGGCACTCTCGGCGCAGCTTCAACCCTCAAACGCAAACTAAAACCTTCCCAATCTACCGAAAAAGAAACCACAAAAGCCAGCTAAATTGTTTCTAAAAATACCATAAATGCCCCTTCATTCAGTCAGTTGAGGAGAGGCATTTATATCGTATTTTTATGTTATCTTGGGGGTATTTATACCGTTTTGCGGAAGGCAAAAGTCTTATACCATAAACTTTTCACGTTCCTAGTATGTGCCTCACTCATTCGCAAATTGCTATATTTTTACAATCCAAGTCAATCATTTTCAGTCTATAATGTTACCAGTGTAAAATAAATAAGAGGGGTTATTCATAATGAGTCCACATCCGTATAACTTTGACAACCTTCTCTTCTGGAATAACCTGATAAACCAAACGATGCTGAATATTAATACGTCTGGAATAATAGCTCGCTAAATCGCCACTGAGTTTCTCATAAACAGGATAAGATTGATAGGGATTTGACTTAAGAATATTTAATAACTCGTTAGCTTGTTTTGCCAACCCAGTACGAGCCAGCTTTTCAGCATCTTTTTTCGCTTGTTTGGTAAAAACCAACTGCCAATTATCCATTTAAAATTGCTCTGATACCCGCCTCATCCACACAATCTTCAATAGAAGTGTTGCCACCTTCAATAATTGAATCTACCATACCAGGAATAGAATACAAATAAAGCGTTTCTTGAATAGAGTTCCAATCTTCCTCAGCAATTAAAATAGCATTCTTTTTCGTACCAGATAACAAAATTGGTTGATGATTATCATTGGTATCATTCACTAATTCATCAATTTGTTCTTTGGCTTCAGTAACAGTAACAATTTTCATGTAACTATCCCTTAAATTAACAACAATAGTGCAACCGATTTTAACACAAGTTAAGTATTATGCAGGATAATAGCACCTTTTCTAAATATTTGTCAAATTTATTTTTGCTTATTCTCGTTGCCAATTCTTGATAAGTTGCCTTGCTCTGAAGAATGGTACATTGACTGATTGATTACTTTTCTGGGTGTTCCTAGTGGATTGAGTAAAGCACTAATAAAAACATTGGTATCTATAACAACTCGATTAGTCTGAGTAAAACTCGTAGATTGGGTTGACCCAAGGAAACCCAACAACTTCCCGGAATATTTTTACAATCTTGGTTGGGTTTCGCCTTTTGAGCCGATTGGTAATACTTGCTCAATAATGATAGCTCAACCCAACCTTGTATCTTGAGAAGTAGGCAACCCGTCCCAACCTAGGTAAAAAATACCGCTTTGTAGCTTGGGTGCCTATATTCTGAAAAAGGGCGTGGACATCCAGTTCAACCGAGGTGCTTGACACCGTTGGGTAGCCACCGGAGCCACGCCGTCATCCCGATGAGACAAGCTCGAACAATCGCCCTTAGGATTAACCTCGTATTCGCAAGGACGAGTTACCAAAGGGACAAAATAACTTAACCCCAGCATAAACGATGACAGAAGAAAAAACATGGGTAGGGATCGATGTCAGTAAAGAGGTTCTAGATATCTACGTGTTGCCGCAAGGTCTGACCTTGCAACAACCCAACAGCGACGTTGGCGTTCAATCGCTGATTGAACAATTACATCCTCTCTCACCGAGTTTGGTGGTGGTGGAATCGACGGGTGGATTAGAGCGCGCGCTCGTATCGGGCTTACAAGCCGCCACCATACCGGTAGCGATCGCCAACCCCCGCAAGGTCAAAGGGTTTGCGACGGCATTGGGGAAAGCAAAAACGGACAAATTGGACGCACAGGTAATCGCTCAATTCGCACGAGCCGTGCAACCCCAACCCCAACCCGTGGTTGCCCCCCAAGCCCAACAATTGAGCGACCTAGTACGACGACGACAGCAGTTGGTGGAGATGCAGGTGGCGGAGAAAAACCGCCTCAGTCGTGCGTCTGAGACGGTGCAACTAGATATCAAAGCCCATATTGAGGAAATCCAACAGCGTATTGAAAGCCTCAACGAGCAGATTCAGTCCCTCGCCCAACAGCAAGCCGATTGGCAACGCAAAAATGAAATCTTACAATCCGTTAAAGGGATCGGCAAAGTTTCATCTGCCCTATGTTTGGCGGAATTACCCGAGATGGGAACACTCTGGCGAAAAACAGATTGCCCGGCTGGTCGGGGTCGCTCCTATCAACCACGATAGTGGCCAGCACAAGGGTAAACGCATGATTTCGGGGGGACGCACCTCGGTTCGCTGTGGCTTGTACATGGCCACATTGGTAGCCATTCGTCATAACCCGGTGATTCGGAAGTTCTACGAACGGTTGTTGACCAATGGCAAGTTGAAAAAGGTGGCCTTAGTTGCCTGTATGAGGAAATTGCTGGTTATCCTCAATGCCATGATTCGTGATAATAAATGCTGGCAAGCACCCGCTTAGTCCAGTTTTCCGAACAATTTCATCGCTGACAAAACGGATGACTGGTGCCGTTACTTTGTCTTGCCTATTTGGGGTACAAAAGATTTTCTTTATTCCCCTTGACTTTTAAGACAATCGCTACAAGAGAGCGTGTAGGGTGCGTTAGCGTTAGCGTAACGCACCAATCTCAGTTAGAAACCCAACATTCTTAACGACATTGGTGTGGTGGGGTTTCGCTCAAGCGTCGCTAATATTTGACAGAAAAAAGTTATTATTGCTCAACCCAACCTACTGCTTAAGTCACTTGTGTTGGCAAAATTAAAGTCTATCCCGTGTTTTTTGATATTGATGTTGTTCTTTCGATCATCTCACTCAATGTTGGGTTGGTTTGGTGTTAAAATTGGTTTAGGTCTGTCTTAATTGATCAAACTTAGCAAGACAATGAATACTTCGACTACTTTTCAAGAAATCGATGCCGAAATTCAATTGTTTAATAATATTGAACAAAAAGAACAATTTATTTTTGTAGTGGGTGCTTTAGTTTCTTGTATCATCAGTCTTCATAAAGCTGCAGAAGTCATGGAAATGGATACAGAAATGTTCTTGAAAATTTTAGAATTAATGGCAATAGATTTTTCTTATCTTACTACGGAAGACATAGATAGGGAAAAAAATTGGTAATCTCTATGAAAATTGTTTTCAATTCTTCTCCTTTACTCTTTTTGTCTCGGTTAGGCTTTTTAGAAAAATTCCTAGATTCTAATGATAATTTTTATTTATCGTATGACATATTTTTTTCTCCGAATTACTCATAATCTCATTTTAACCGTTCAGGGGGTGGTTGTCAAGCCGCCATTAGTATTGATTCTGTGGAAGGACTCTCCTGGGGTAGTATAAATGTAGAGGGAGAAACATTACCTCTCCAGATGCGAATCGCCGAGCGCCATCAATTCCAGGATTAGATTCCAAGGTAGCAGGCCGTAGCTTGAAAAATTCGCTAAAATATATATAATTAACTTGATCAGATTATTTATAAAGTCTGTTTAACAGCTAAAGCTAATAAAGTTGATTTTGAAGCCGATGACTAAAGAGCTACTCATAGAAATCAATCGAGAAGGAAACATCGAACTTCCTCCTGAAGTTAAAACCCGCCTCAACCCAGGAGATAAATACATGATTTCCCTGACGGAAGACTCCATCATTCTCAAAAAAGTTCATCAAGATAAAGTCAATTTAGAGCAATTCTTTGAGCGACTAGAAGCAATGGAACCAGATGCCAATCAACCGACTCTGGCTGAGATTAGCCAGATGATTAAAGAAGCTCGCCAAATTAGACGCGCCAACTCATGAAAGTTGTTCTAGATGTCAATGTTTGGATTTCAGGATTGTTGTGGGGAGGAGTTCCGGGTAAAATCCTTAAATTAGCTAAAAATCAAAGAATTACAATCTTTGCCTCCCAAAAGATCTTAGCTGATATAGAAGATACATTAGAACGACCCAAACTCCAATCTCGAAAACAATATTGTGGATATACAACAGCATACCTGATGACTATCGTTCAAGAACTTATACAACCTTGTGTTGACAGACTACTAGAAGTTCCTCAACTTAGAGATCCAGATGATGCTGTTATTTTAGCGAGCGCTATAGTTATTCAAGCAGAAGTTATTATTACAGGATATTTAGATTTACTAACATTACATGACTTTGAAAATATCCCCATCATTACTCCCCAGGAATTTCTTAGTCGCTACTTTAATGAGTAGAGAAGAGGAGTAAGGTAATTAATTGACGATTTAAACCGGGAGAAAAGAGAAGTTTGACCGACAATAATTGCTATGATTACTGTAGGATTTAAAAAAAGCGATCGCTATTTCGATCCTCTTATTTTTTTGTTGGGTTTCCTTACGTCAACCCAATCGACGATAATTGCTATGATTACTAGGTTCGGTAGAGCCGATTTTTTTTAAGCATTTAACATTTAAGCACCCAATCTTCCTTCTAAAATGCCAATGATGGACAAATCCTCATCTAAGGTTTCCCAATGTAATCCCGTGCCATCACAAATTAACTCAACCTCTGCTAATTGTTCAAAGGTTGCTTTTGATAAGCGTTTATTTTTATAAGCAGGAAAACGAATTTCTCTATCGTCTTCTAAACGAATACAAATCCATTTATCTTCAACCCAAACTTTTTGAGCTTTTACTATGCTTTCATGTACCAAATACATCGTGCCATTTCCTCCGTATTATTTCTATATTTTCTGTAATGATAACTTCAGCCCGAACAATTTCTTTGGTTTTTAGACCTTTAGCATAATCCAATTCTAGCGGCTCTAGCCAAAATTTAGCATATCCGCCGCCCCGTCGAACGTGAACGTGGATGGGTTCATTGCCTTCTGGCATAAAAAAAGAAAACATAGCCTTCCAGTCTGAAAATTTCTGGCATGAGGTTAAAGCTTATTTGGCTGGATTTGGCCAAGCATGAAATGTAACGTACCACCAATTTTATAATATTCAGTGGGTTATGCTACATTAGTGAGTTTCGTAGGTTGGGTTGAGCGAATAAATATGTTAAGGAAAACCTCTCAATTCTCAGGAAAAGCGAAACCCAACACCCAACACCTAAATCCGTCTGAATCTTTTTGTTGGGTTTCCTTGGGTTTATTGTTGGGTTTCGTGCCTCAACCCAACCTACGGTAGAAACCCAACACCCAAAATCTAAATCTGTCTGAATCTTTTTGTTGGGTTTCCTTGGGTTTATTGTTGGGTTTCGTGCCTCAACCCAACCTACGGTAGTTTCTTTGGGTGTATTGTTGGGTTTCGTGCCTCAACCCAACCTACGAAACTGTAGGTTGGGTTGAGCGAATAAATATGTTAAGGAAAACCTCTCAATTCTCAGGGAAAGCGAAACCCAACATCGTGGCTTGGGAGCAATTCAGTTATAATAGGGGTCAACTTAATATCGTTAGCAACGCAGAATGAGGATTTCACCATGAGGATTCCATATACGTATTGGAAAGAATCAGATGGGATGTTCTTGGGCTATTTGAATGAATTTCCCGATCATTGGACCCAAGGTGTTGACTTAGAAGAATTAATCGAAAACTTGGTCGATCTCTACAGAACATTTACTACGGAAGAAATCCCCGGAATCAAGAGAGTTGCAGAGTTTGAAATCGCATGAAAAGGCATGATTTAATTGCACAATTAGAGCAAGCTGGCTGCTATTTGATTAGACATGGGGGGAAACACGATATTTACCATAATCCAGATACTGGAAAAACAGAACCAATTCCCAGACATCGAGAAATTAATGAGCGATTGGCTAAAAAGATTATCAAAAGTCTTACAGGCGACAGATAAATTCACAGTGCGAATCAAACAAGGCTACAAGGAAGCAAAGGATCTATGGAAAAATGATTACTATATGATTTAAAAAAGAGCGATCATATCGTTTCGTAGTAGTTTCGTAGGTTGGGTTGAGGAACGAAACCCAACAAATCCACCAGTTATGCTTTGTTGGGTTTTCCTTTGGTCAATCTAACCGACAAGGGAGATTATGCGCTAGAATAATCAATATTTATTATGCAGTATCGAAGGGCAAAAATTGAGGGAGGAACTTACTTTTTTACTCTTGTCACTCACAAGCGTAAAAAATTCTTGTGCGAACCGGAAAATATCTCCCTCTTGCGAGAAGCATTTCGCTACGTTATGCAACGTCACCCATTCACAATCGATGCCATTGTCATTTTACCCGACCACCTGCACTGCATTTGGACTTTACCCGAAGGTGATGCCAATTTTTCCACTCGTTGGCGTTTAATAAAAAGCTATTTTAGTCGTAACTGCGATTCACAATATCACGGAAAAATGAATACTTCGAGAGAGAATAAAAAAGAACAAACTATCTGGCAAAGACGGTTCTGGGAACACTTAATCAAAAACGAGCAAGATTTCATTTGTCATGTAGATTACATCCATTATAATCCCGTAAAACATCGATTAGTTAATGCTCCTTCAGCTTGGGAATATTCCAGTTTTCACCGTTATGTTCAACAAGAAATCTATCAGATTGACTGGGGTGCAAATGAAGAAATCATCTTTCCGGTGCAGGTTGGCTATGAATAGAGCGATCGCCTCGTTTCCTAGGTTGGGTCATCGGAACGAAACCCAACAGCCAACACCTAAATCTGTCTGAATCTTTTTGTTGGGTTTCCTTGGGTGTATTGTTGGGTTTCCTGACTACTGTAGAGTCCGTAGGTTGGGTTGAGCGAATAAATATGTTAAGGAAAACCTCTCAATTCTCAGGAAAAGCGAAACCCAACACCCAACACCTAAATCTGTCTGAATCTTTTTGTTGGGTTTCCTTGGGT
>NZ_JAPZSR010000358.1:0-14621 GCF_027531875.1 Microcystis sp. LE19-84.1B
ACCGCAGGGCTTGCGGGGATAGTCTGTGGAGCGGACGTAAGACCATAAAACTCCTTGTGGGTGGAGGCAGTTGCTATGAAGCAGAAACCTGAATCGTGAGGTTTGGGAATCGCCGCCCGTTCACGGCGGTGAGGATGTCAACTGGCAGTTATAGATCCGGGGGTGGGAAGCAAAAGACGCGGGGTAGGGATTCGTTTTGCCGGTGGTTATTTAGTCGGGCCAGATAATGGTTTATTTAGTGGTATTTTAAGCCAATCTCCCGCTATATCTGCCGTTAATCTCAATAATTCTTCCTATTGGCGCACCCCTAACCCTAGCACTACTTTTCACGGTCGTGATATTTTTGCTGCTGTGGCCGCTTATTTGGACCGGGAGTACCCCTAGAAATGTTAGGTGAGATTATTGATCCCGATAGCTTGCAACAATTAGCGATCGCTGTTCCGCCAATCGAGGAAGATAAAATCAGGGGTCAAATCCAATATATCGACATTTTTGGCAATTTAATCAGCAATATTCCCGATTATCTCCTAGAAGGAAAAAATTGGTCAGTGCAGTTAGGACAAAAAATTATCCCCGCAAAAAACACCTACAGTGATGTTCCTTCCGGGGAAATAGTCGCTTTTATCGGTAGTCACGGGGGGTTAGAAATTGCCGTCAATAGTGGGAGCGCCCAAAAGCAATTACACCTAAATATTGGCGATGCGATCGAGGTTAGAATAGATAGGAGTCAGGAGACAGGAGATAGGAGTCGGGTGATAGGGTGATAGGGATTTAGGGGTTTAGGGGGTTGAGGTGTTAGGGTTTTAGGGTTTTAGGGTTTTACTTGAAATTCCCCCACTACCCCACTACCCCACTACCCCACTACCTACTGATAACTGATAACTGATAACTGATAACTGATATAGCCTTTTAATCAATTCTCATACTGATATCTAACCAAGTAGAACGGGTAATTGGGGCGCTAGTAGAAATATAATCTACTCCTGTTTCGGCCACGTTGCGAATGCGATCGAGGGTAATATTTCCCGATGCTTCTATTTTGGTTTTACTATTAAAATTGCGGATCATCTCCACAGCAGTTTGCATCATCTCTAAATCCATATTATCTAACATAATGATCTCTACCTCCTGCTGCAGAGCTTGATTCACCTCTTCTAATTGACTGGTTTCCACCTCAATTGTGAGAGGATAGGGCATATTTTGCCGTACACGACGCACTGCTTCCTCAATGCTGCCCGCTGCTTGAATATGATTATCTTTAATCATAATTGCATCATCTAACCCCAAACGATGGTTAATAGCGCCACCGATACCGGAGGCATATTTTTCTAAAATTCGCAATCCGGGGGTAGTTTTGCGAGTATCCACCAATCTTGTCGATAAATCGGCAATTTTCTCCACATACTGACGAGTGGCACTAGCAATCCCACTCAAGCGCATGGCAAGATTTAAAGCGACTCTTTCCCCGATTAACAACGCATCGAAGGAACCTTCTATCTCGGCAATAACTTTAGACTTGGGGCAGAATTCCCCCTCGGCAACGGTGGGGGTAAAGTGAATAGTGGGGTTAAGCAGTTGAAAAACTCGTTCAGCTACGGGTAAACCAGCAATAACTCCCGCTTCCTTGGCAATCCAACTAGCTTGACCAATTTTAGCATGACCGAAGAAAATTGCTTGGGTGGTGCGATCGCCTCTACCGAGATCTTCTCGTAACCAGTTTTCTAACAAGGGATCAAGGACTAATAGGGGCGGTAACATAGAATTTATCGAAACAATCGGGACGTATTTATTTTAAGTCTAGGAATGTTTGACATTTTTGTAAACTTTCTTTAATCGAAACTTATCCCCTCATAGATTAACTCGATCGCACAGTGAAAATCGAGACTAGATAGAATAATTTCTTCCCCTTGACTATAAGCGCAGTAAAACCAAATTTTATCTTCACCGCGACGATAAACCTCAACACTGATCGATTCAGGATCGACTAAAACGTATTCTTGTAAACTAGGAATCTGACGATAATATTGTAACTTTTTAGTGCGATCATAGTTTCCTGTGCTAGGGGAAAGCACTTCAATAATCACTTGTGGATGTTGAATAAAATTACGAGATTGTCTATCCCTAAAATCGCAACTAATCACCAAATCGGGATAAAAATAACGACTATTACTAGCTTGGACTTTCGCATCAGATACATTGACTCGACAGCCTCGCGGACGGAGATGAAGTCTTAAAGCGGTGTAAAAATTTAAGGTAATATCATTATGGGGCAGACTACCCCCAGTCATGGCGATAATTTCCCCATCAATGTATTCATGGCGCAATTCCTGTGTAGCTTCCCATTCTAGATACTCTTCCGGGGTCATTCTTTCTGGGTATTGAGGTTGAGCGATCATTTTTCTTTTTCCTTGTCAACTAACTAAATTAATATCCCATTTCCTTTTTATGTTATACCATTTTCTCAGCCGAAGATTGAAGAATAGTCATAAAACCTCTTGCATAATTAATTCTTGAGGGTTCAAAAACCTCAAAAATAAGGATTAAATCGCATAAAATCTATAAATAGACCATTTAATTGATTATTATTCATTCTTAATTCTCCTGACTACTGACTACTGACTCCTAACCCTAACAACAATTTTTGATTTTTACAAGAGGTCTATAATTAAGCGGCGACTGATTACCCTAATGATAAGATGAAGAGACAAAGCATTATTATCGCAGGTCGCTAAGATGACGAAAACAGTTGCCGATATCATGACTCCCAATCCCATCACCGTCACCGCTAACACTTCTCTGTCTGAAGCAGTGAAGATTTTGGCCGAAAAGCGGTTTAGTGGTTTACCCGTGGTGGATGACAATATACGACTGATTGGGGTTATCTCCGAAACTGACCTTATGTGGCAGGAAACGGGAGTAGAAGCTCCTCCTTACATTATGCTGCTCGATAGCGTCATCTATCTACAAAATCCTAGCCGTCACGAGAAATTACTCCATAAAGCTCTCGGTCAAACCGTGGGGGAAGTAATGACCGATAAACCTATTAGTATCACAGCTGATCGCCCTTTGAAAGAAGCGGCCTCGTTAATGTATGATCGTCATGTGCGTCGTTTACCGGTGATTGAGGAAGAAACCCACAAAGTAATTGGTATTATCACCCGCGGCGATATCATTCGCGATATGGCAAAATCCGAAGCATAATGGCTTTTCTAGGGCAAAAATTAACTAAAAGGTCTTGAACAAATGAATCAATCTCAGGAAACGGTTACTTATTCCCTAGAAACTATCTTGACGCGGATGGAGGGAAAAATCGATTCTTTACAAAAAAATGTGACGGATTTAAAGGTAGGACAAGCGGTGTTAACGAGAAAAGTCGAGGGAATAGAAAATCGACTAAACTCATTAGAAGGAAACCAAAAATATCAGGTTTGGGCATTAATTGTCCTCTTAGCTGGGGCAATTGTGAAAACTTTTTTTTCCCTCGATTCCCCCTTAATCCCCCCTTAATAAGGGGGGCATCTGATAATTTTTAACGCCTACCTACTTAAATTCTTATTTCCCTGGCAATTTCTCTAAAAACTATCAGGATGAAGCGCCGTCAATTTCTCACTACTACTGCCCTAACTGCTGTTAGTTTTTCCCTAATTCCCAGAAAAGTTGTTAGCAATAATTTTCCTCTAATTAAACCGCCACATCTACAACCGGGGGACGGAGTGGGGATTATTAGTCCGGCGGGGGCAACTTTTAAAGAAGATGATTTAAATATAGTTATTGAAGCAGTTAAAGCTTTAAAATTAGTCCCAAAAGTTGGTGAATACGCTTTAGATCGTTATGGTTATCTAGCCGGTAAAGATAGGGAGCGAGCCTCGGATATAAATCGATTTTTTGCTGATGATAATATTGCCTTAATTTTACCAATTCGCGGCGGTTGGGGAAGCGCTCGTTTATTACCTTATCTCGACTACGATTTAATTCGTCGTCATCCGAAAATTATCTGTGGTTTTAGTGATATAACCTCTTTATTGTTGGCTATTTATGCCAAAACTGGTTTAGTTACTTTTCATGCTCCCAATGGCTTTTCTAGTTGGCGCACTGCTCAAACTGAAAGCTTTCGACAGGTTTTATTTTCTGGGGAAAAGTTAACTTTTAGAAATCTTCCCGATCCCGATGATGCTAATCGTTTAATGCAGGTAAAAAATCGCATTCAAACTATTACTAAAGGTCAAGCAAAAGGTAAATTAATCGGAGGTAATTTAACCACTTTAGTCTCAATAGTTGGTTCTCCTTATCTACCAGATTTTACTGGTGGCATCCTATTTTTGGAAGATATTGGTGAAGATGTTTATGAAATTGACCGCCTGTTAAATCAATTAAAGTTAGCGGGAATTTTCGATAATTTAGCTGGGTTTATCTTCGGTCAATGTAGCAATTGTAGTGCCGATAGTGACTATGGTTCCCTGACTTTAGAAGAACTGATCCGAGAATATATTCAACCCTTAAAAATTCCCGCTTGTTTAGGTTTAATGATCGGACATTTGGAGATTATTGAAACTATTCCCATCGGTATTGAGGTAGAATTTGATGCTAATCGGGGAACAATTACTATGTTAGAATCGGCGGTTAGTAACTAGGGTTGGCTGAATAAATCTAAAAACCTTTTTGGATAAGGCTTTTAGACTTTTTCCCCCTCAAAAAGTGCTGACCATTGGAGTGATCGGGGGTAAAATTCCTGGACTTTTTCCCTGAAAATTAGATAACTGACTATCTCAAAATCGGTAAAACCCCACACCCCACACCCCACACCTCACACCCTGCCTCCACCAACAAACTTTTTCAGCAGCTCCTATATTAATTTTTGGGGTACTGATAAGTAGTTGGAAAAAAGTAAAGTTAACTGTGGGGTAAGGAGTCAGTCCCGATGAAAAAATTTTCACCCCCACAGATGAAAGAGGTTTCTTTCCCCACACCCTCTTTCAAGTCAGAGGAATGTAGCGAAATATACGGAGCGATCGAACCAATTTGTAATATATGTGGCCTATAAAATAGGATGATGCGAGCGTTGTCCACACTTGCATCGGGAGGGAACCGTGACGACTTTTCTGGCTTCGCTCAATTTACTGCCTTCTAGTTCTGCCGCTGCCAATTTTCGGCCTGGAGAATGGACTTTTCCCACACTCTACTCCACTCTGGCTCCTGCTGCCCTAGCAGATTTAGTTTTTTCTCGTTACGAGATTGATGTACCGAAAAATTGTCAATTTTGGCATCGGGGTTTAAGTGATGTGTATCTCCTCGAAACCATGACAACTGCTTACATTTTGCGAGTGTCTCACTGCCATTGGCGCAGCAAAATGGAAATCGACTTCGAGTTAGAATTATTAGATTATCTCGATCGCTCTCAGGTTCCCGTCGCCGCACCAATTCGCAGCAAAAACGGTGATTTATCCCTAGAAATTAATGCTCCGGAAGGGAAACGTTACGCCGTCCTTTTTCCCTATGCTCCGGGGGGAATTGCCATTGGAGATATAGATATAGAACAAGCCTATCATTTAGGGGCGATCGTGGCTAATTTACATCGGGTGACGGCAGATTTTCAACCCCTAGCCTATCGTCATCCCCTCAACCTCAAATATCTTCTCGAGGATTCCCTGCAAATTATCGCACCTTTTCTGCACCAACGACCGAGCGACCTAGACTGTGTTTTAGAAACCATTGGGGAAATAGAGGAAGAAACCGCTAAATTACCGACAGAATCTCCCTATTGGAGCATTTGTTGGGGCGATCCTCATAGTGGTAATGTGCATATCACCCCTGATAATCAGATGACCCTATTTGATTTCGATCAGTGCGGTTATGGTTGGCGAGTTTTTGATATCGCTAAATTTCTGCAAGTTTCCCTACAATCCGGTTTAAATCGCCAGGTTCGCCACAGTTTTATCCAAGGTTACGATCAAACAGTGCCTTTAACTGATGGTGAATTATCTTGTCTTCAGTATCTCACCCAAGCGGCCTATATTTGGTCTTGGTCAATTAGCTTAAATAACCTGCGTTTAACCGATTATAGTCGTCTCTGTGCTAATTATTTTAGTAGCCGTTTGGCCATTCTCAAACGCTTAAGAACCCAAGAATGGGAATTATTCTAAGCAGCTTCGATGCTGCTGGTGACAGCAGGCCCTAACTAACCAAGATCAACTTTCTTGCCGGTCAATGGCCAAACGAGGTATCGATCCCTGTATGCTGGTAAGTATAGATAATCACTAGGTAAAGACTTTCTTCTCCATCTGCCAAAAGTGAAGCAAGCTTTACCGCTCTTGAATAGTCTCTCACAGCCTTACAGACAGATGGTATTATGTCCAGAAGAAAGAAGAAGTTTCCCTGTGGTCACAAGGGTTATGGCCAAGTCTGCCATCATTGCGCTCAACTAGATGCCGCTTGGGAAGAAAGAAAACGTCAAAAAAATGCCTGGGAAGCCACTTTTTCCCAAGATCCGATCGATCTGCGGGAATTACCGAAAAATGTGGTACTTAAAGCTAGGGAAATCCTGCAAGGATTACAAAATCACCGCAATTATCGAGATTTCCACGGTAAACGATTGCGACACGATCGCTTTATTATCAGTATCCCCGTTACCCGCAATTATCGCCTCATCTGTCGCGACCACGGCAATCTCCTCGTCCCAGAAGCGGTTATCTCTCACGAAGATTATAATGTTTGTAAACCGGGTAGGTGAAGCTAATCTTTAGTTCGCTTGGGAAGATTTATCCCTGTTTATAGCTTCCCAATCCGGCAGCCAATTTTGATCGAGGATCTCCTCTAGACTAGCTAACAATTCCACGGGGAAAATACTGGGGTCTAATTGGGTTTCGTCAATAAGCAGATTGCGAGCATCGAGATAACATTTTGCTAAAATTTCCCTTAAATAGGACTTTAAGCTGGGACTATCTTCTAAAAGATCAGCAATTTGTAGGCGAAAATTCCTGATTTCTTTTTTCCATCCCGCTTGGTTGTAATCTCGTTGGGATTGCCAGTAGGTTAACTTCAGTAAATGTTCTAAAAGTCGAGTTAAGAGACTCTTAAGCGCTCGTCGATTATTTTTCCCCAAATCTGCCAACTCCTCTAATAAATTCTGCCAATCTACCGCTTGAAAATCCCCCCGACGCAATTGGTTGATAGTGTTTTCTAACCAAAGTTGATAATCGCTATCGTAGAGATTTGAAATGGTAATATTCATCATTTTTTACTCCTTAATTTCACTGTTCAGAATCCTTGCTGATAGCTTCCCAATCCGGCAGCCAATTTTCATCGAGAATCTCCTCGATATTAGCTAACACTTCCACAGGGAAAATACTGGCATCTAATTGGGTTATATCAATAATTATCTCCCGAGCATCGCTGTAACATTCCTCAAGTATCTCGGATAAATAGGGTTTGAGACTGGGACTATCTCTCAGTAATTTCTTGATTTGTTTCCGAAAGGTTCTAATTTCCCCTTTCCATGCTGCTTGATTATAATCTCGTTGGGATTGCCAGTAGGTTAACTTCAGTAAATGTTCTAGGAGTCGAGTTAATAAACTTTCTAATGCTCGTCGTTCACTTTTTCCCAAATCTGCCAACTCCTCTAATAAATTCTGCCAATCTACCGATTGAAAATCCCCCCGACGCAATTGGTTGATAGTGTTTTCTAACCAAAGTTGATAATCGCTATCGTAGAGATTTGGCCTGGTAATATTCATCATTTTTTACTCCTTAATTGCACTGTTCAGAATCCTTGCTGATAGCTTCCCAATCCGGCAGCCAATTTTGATCGAGAATCTCCTCGAGATTAGCTAACACTTCCAGAGGGAAAATACTGGCATCTAATTCGGTTTCGTCAATAAGCAGATTGCGAGCATCGAGATAACATTCTTGTAAAATTTCCCTTAAATAGGACTTTAAACTGGGACTATCTTTGAGAATTTTTTTGATCTGAATCCGAAAATTGCGAATTTCTTTTTTCCATCCAGCTTGATTATAATCCCGTTGGGATTGCCAGTAAGTTAACTTCAGTAAATGTTCTAGGAGTCGAGTTAATAAACTTTCTAATGCTCGTCGTTCACTTTTTCCCAAATCTGCCAACTCCTCTAATAAATTCTGCCAATCTACCGCTTGAAAATCCCCTCGACGCAATTGGTTGATAGTGTTTTCTAACCAAAGTTGATAATCGCTATCGTAGAGATTTAAAATGGTAATATTCATCATTTTAAAAATGGGGAAAAATCAGGAGTTAAGCTGCTGGTGTCCAAAGTATAGAAGAAATTTGGCTCTTCTAGGTTCTGTGTGATAAGTTTAACTTACATTATGATCGCTCTTTGTGTCCTTTGTGTCTTTGTGGTTCGTTCCACTCCCTCGCTAGGAGGAATGTATCTTAGAATACATTTTACCCACCAAATCCAAGAGAGCCAAAAAACCGCCAAAAAGAGTGATAATAAACCTAGCTACTCCCAGAGTAACAAGGAAAGCCCGATGGTGAAAACAGTCATAGGTGTCGATTTAGGTGGAACCGCTATTAAAATTGGTAAATTTGACCAGGAGGGCAATTGTCTCGAATCTCTCACCTTACCCACTCCCCAACCTGCTACACCCAAAGAAGTCGCCCATACCATACATCAAGGCATTTGTCAAGTAAATTTAGATAAAAGTTGTCAAGCGCTCGGTGTGGGAACGCCTGGGCCGGCGGATGCTCAGGGAAGAATTGCCAAAATAGCGATTAATTTGGCAGGATGGCGGGATATTCCCCTCGCCGATTGGTTAGAAGAAAGTACGGGAATGCCGACAATTTTAGCCAATGATGCCAATTGTGCCGGTTTGGGGGAAGCTTGGTTAGGAGCGGGCAAACGGTTTCAAAACTTGATCCTGTTGACCTTGGGGACGGGAGTAGGAGGGGCAATTATTCTCGATGGTAACTTATTTGTCGGCAGCAAGGGAACGGCCGCCGAATTAGGCTTAATAACCCTCAATTTTGACGGTCCCTTGTGCAATAGCGGTAATCAGGGTTCCTTAGAACAATACGCCTCCCTGCAAGCTATTCGCCGGATGACCGGCAAAGAACCGAAGCAATTGGCGGAATTGGCCGAAAAAGGCGATCGAGAGGCTTTAGAATTCTGGCAGGGTTACGGTTGTTTACTGGGGGCTGGTATCGCCAGTTTACTCTATGTTCTCACCCCAGAGGCGGTAATTATCGGCGGCGGCATTAGTGCCAGTGCTAAGTTTTTCTTTCCCTCTCTCCTCACAGAAATCGAAAGACGGGTTTTACCTAGTTCCAGAGAAGGATTAGAGGTATTAACGGCCGAGTTAGGTAATGGCGCCGGCATGGTGGGGGCTGCTAAATTAGCTTGGCAATTAGTGGACTTGCGCAGGGATTCTATTATGGCAGGATCTGACTAAAATTGTCTGACTTGAAAGAGGGTGTGGGGTGTAGGGTGTGGGGTGTAGGGAAAGAAACCTCTTTCATCTGTGGGGGTGAAAATTTTTTCAACAGGACTGAGTTAATCATGAATAATTAAGTGGCGATCGCAATCGCTGCTCACCGCTCCCTGACGCTGAAATTCGCCTAACAAACGCGTCACCGTTACCCTTGTAGTACCGATAGCATTGGCGAGATTTTGATGGGTTAAACGGATCTTTAAACGACTGCCTTGGGCGATTGGTTCTCCCATTTCCCGCTTTAATAGCTGTAGTAACTGCTGGAGGCGTTCCTCGACTCGTTTGATTCCTGCGATCGCCAGTAGGGATTCCGTTTGTTGTTGACGACGGATCATTTGATTTAACATCATCCTGGTTAATTCCGCCGAATTTTCCACTTCGGCGATCGTGTACCACTTTAGGTACAGTTCCGACAAGGCTCTGGCGTGATAGGATTCCAGATGGGTCAAATTTAAGCCAAAAAAGTGGGATGAATGAACCCAGCCTAGTAAAATTTCCTCCCCACTCTCAGATACTTGACTTAGTTGCGCCATACCCCGATAAACTTGCCAGACTCCATCAACCACCAGAGGAATATTTTCCCCGCGATCATAAAAATGGAGCCGACGACTCTCGCTATAGTCTTCTCGGAAGGGTGAGGAGTTGGGATTATAGGTCAGCAACATGATCAAAGTTCTCCTAGGTGAGGCGCTAACAATTTTAACCCCACTCTACTGTATCAAGGTAAACATTAGGTAATCCCCAGGTTAACAGTTATCAGTGGGTCAGTTATCAGTTATCAGTGGGTCAGTCATCAGTTCACTGATTACTGTTCACTGTTCACTGAAATAATACTAAATCCGTTGAGTAACGCACAGAAAACGGGTTTCTCGGAGAAACCCGTTTTCTGCTCATGTCCCCCATTTCCCTCTCCCGCAGCTGAAAAACCTACAGATTATTAATTTAAAGCATCTTTAAGAGCCGTGCGAGCGGCCAGATGATTGCGGGTTGAGGTGAGAATTTCCGATTCTCGTTGGAGACGACTGACTGTATCGAGCATTTCTAATAAAGCTTGTTGTTCCCCGGCCACACCGTAGAGATTACCCGCCACCCAGTAGGATAATTCCAGGGGAAGACTAGGCAAATCGTCGGGGAGTTCAATTTTTTGAGCGGTTAATTTGGCTGATAGATGGACCACATCCCGCAGCAGTCGATCCACTTCTTTGGCCAGAGGTCGCAGATCTTGGATGGTGGGGACATCTTCAATCCACTCCACCAAACCGACACGATAGGGTTTTTCCCGGACGTATTCTAGGACACGGAAACGCTGTTGACCGATGGTGAGAATTTTTAAGCGATCATCCGGGAGACGTTGACAACGGACAACTTCCGCACAACTGCCGACTTTAGCGATTTCTCCCGTGGCTGGATCTACCATTAAGACCCCAAAACGGCGATCTTCTTCCAATATCGTATTCATCATAATCCGATAGCGAAACTCGAAGATGTGCAGGGGCAGAGGACGACCCGGGAATAAAACAACTTCGGGTAGGGGAAAGAGAGGTAATTCTCTAACGGCAATGGAAGAAGTGGCCATAGGTTTAGTAAAAAAAAACCGATCTTCTCTTATCTTTACACAATACCCCCTGAACCGCTAGGTAAGGGCAAGAGACTCCGAGACTCCGAGGCGGTCGGCAGGAGAGTATTTTATTTATTCTCCCCACCTCCCCTGCCCCCCCGATGTCGGGGGGGTTGGGGGGGTCACACCCCACACCCCACACCCCCCCTCAATGCACTTACTGCATGATATAAATCCTTAAACACGATGGTTAACGGATTTCTGTTACAAACAATACAAAATTATCCAAGTTAAAAAGAATTAAATAACAAATAGAGACTAGGTAAATTACTAAATTTTTGCTAATGACGACGGTATTTTAAAGAATACTTATTGTTAAATCCCGATTTCTTCATTTCTAACCCGCACCAACTAGAACAATTACACCCACAAACCAGAAGGAGATAGATTCGTGGTACAAGCACCTGAAAAAGATGGAACAACTCTCAATAAATTCGAGAAATTTAAAGCCGAAAAAGACGGATTAGCCATTAAAGATGAACTGGATCATTTTGCCCAAATCGGTTGGGAAGCGATGGATAAAACCGATTTAGAACATCGCTTAAAATGGGTGGGGGTTTTTTATCGTCCCGTCACCCCGGGCAAATTTATGATGCGTTTGCGGGTTCCTAACGGCATTATTAGCAGTGAGCAAATGCGCGTTTTAGGGGAAATTGTGCAGCGTTACGGTGATGATGGTAATGCCGATATTACTACTCGTCAGAACCTACAATTACGCGGTATTCGCATCGAAGATATTCCTGATATTTTCCAACGACTAAAATCCGTGAGTATGACTTCGGTACAATCGGGCATGGATAATGTCAGAAATATTACCGGTTCACCCATGGCAGGACTAGACGCGGATGAATTAATTGACACCAGGGAATTAGTCCAAAAAGTCCAAGATATGATTACCAACTGCGGTCAAGGTAATTATCAATTTAGCAATCTGCCCCGCAAATTTAATATTGCCATCGAGGGGGGACGGGATAACTCGGTTCATGCGGAAATTAACGATATTGCCTTTGTTCCTGGCTATAAAGAGGGAGAATTAGGCTTTAATGTCGTGGTGGGTGGCTTTTTCTCGGCTAAACGCTGTGAAGCGGCAATTCCTATGAATGTTTGGGTGAGACCGAATCAGGAAGTGGTGGATTTATGCCGAGGAATTTTGGAAGTTTACCGCGACAATGGATTGCGCGCCAATCGTCAAAAATCCCGTTTAATGTGGTTAATTGATGAGTGGGGAATCGAGGAATTCCGCACGCGGGTGGCTAATCACTTAGGTTATGCCTTGGCAACGGCTGCCGAAAAAGACGCAATCGACTGGGAAAAACGGGATCATTTAGGAGTTTTTCCCCAAAAACAGGAGGGATTAAGCTATATCGGTCTTTGTGTTCCCGTTGGTCGTCTATTTGCCGATGATATGTTCGATTTGGCCCGGATTGCCGAAGTGTATGGTAGCGGAGAATTGCGTTTAACCGTGGAACAAAACGTGATTATTCCCAATATAGCGGCTGAAAATATGGCGACTCTTTTAACCGAGCCTTTACTGGCTAAGTTTACCCCCAATCCCACTCCTTTACAACGAGCGCTCGTTTCCTGCACGGGGGCGCAATTCTGCAATTTTGCCCTGATTGAAACCAAAAATAAGGCTGTGGACTTGATTAGTCAGTTAGATGCCGAATTAAATATCCCCCGGGGTGTGCGTATGCACTGGACTGGTTGCCCTAACTCCTGCGGACAACCTCAAGTGGCCGATATCGGTTTGATGGGGACAAAAGCGCGCAAAGACGGCAAAACCGTGGAAGGAGTTGACCTCTACATGGGGGGTAAAGTGGGTAAAGATGCTCACCTAGGCAGCTGTGTACAAAAAGGGATTCCCTGTGAAGACTTAAAATCGGTGTTAACTTCTATCCTCATCGAGCAATTTGGGGCGACACCGAAGGGTTAATTAACAAGTTTCTCGATGTAGGGTTGATTCATGAATCAACCCTACCCAAACCCCCCCGTTGGGGGCGTGGCGCCGCCCCCAAACCCCGGAGCGCATTAGTTTTTCGGTGAGATGCTTACACGCAGCTGCTGACGCATCTGTAATAATTTAAGAGTCACTCCCCTTGCAGGAGTGCCTGTCCTGATATGTAGCCTATAGTCAACGGATTTAGTATCAGATGGGAATCGTTACTTAGCTTCAAATTGGGCTTGTTTACGAAGTAATTCCCCGATGGTTAAATTGGGTTGGGGTCGGCCATCAAAAACCGTTCCTACCTCAAATTTTTGCAACTGTACCCTTGCCAAATGATAGGCCTCATCGGGTAGGGGAATATAACCAATACTATCTAATAAATTGGGAACTCGATCGAGATAATATTCGACAAATTTCTCTAAAGCGGGATTCTCTTGGGCTTTTTGAGCATTAACATAAATAAACAATGGACGAGATAAAGGCTGATATTTACTATCCTCGACATTGCCGCGAGTTGGTTCAATACCGTTAACTTTCAAAGCTTTTAATTTATCCCGATTTTGTTCATAGTAAGCATGGCCAAAATAGCCTAATGCGTTGGGATCTTGACTGACGGCATTAACTAAAGCTTGGTCATCTTCACTAAAGTTAAAATCCCCACGACTGGCATCTTTGCCGTTAATTACCTCACTAAAGAAATCGTAGGTTCCAGAGTCTTTACCCGGTCCGTGAAGGGTAATCGGTTGGTCGGGCCAAGCGGGATTAATTTGATTCCAACGTTTGATTTTATTCTCGGCCGCTGGTTCCCAAATAGTTCTTAATTCTGTGGTGGAAATATCATCAACCCAGTTATTTTGGGGATTGACTACCACGGTTAAAGCATCAAAAGCGATCGGTAGTTCGATAAATCTTACCTTATTAGCATCACATTCTTTTAATTCTTCCACAGAAATTGGCCGAGAAGCATTATTAATATCCGTTTCTCCCGCACAAAATTTTCTAAAACCACCGCCGGTTCCTGAAATATTAGCGTCAACTTTAACATCAGCCAAAGCTTTGTGGGGAGGATTGGCTTTAAAATCTTCGATAACTTTGTCGGTAATTGGTGCTACGGTACTCGAACCATCAATTTTAATTGGTTTTAGGTCTTGAGGATTAATATTGGCACAAGCGGGTAAAAGTAGAGCAGTGCCTAGGATGGTTGCGACTACTTTGGTCGGACGAGATAGCTGAGTAAAAATTTCTAGCATAGGTGTTAAAAGGAGAAAGTAAAAACGGGTATTGGGGAGACTTTTCAGTTATCAGTGGGGAAGTGGGGAAGTGGGGAAGTGGGGAGAAAAAAGCTGAGGGATGATGACTAAAAACCTTAATCTTTTCTTTGTTGTTTTTACGTCACTACAATGATAGTGAAAGAGAAAAACCTAATCTAAACTGGAAAAGTCAGCGGCTTTACCCGCAACTTAAAACTAATGTTTAGTCAAAATAAATAGTAAAAGAAGAACGTAGGTTGGGTTGAAGCATGAAACCCAACGCCCGCATGGGTTACGCTACCGCTAACCCATCCTACAAATAATTGTGCCTCCCTACTTAAAACTAATG
>NZ_JAPZSR010000212.1:0-19218 GCF_027531875.1 Microcystis sp. LE19-84.1B
ACTCAATTGTCTATCTTTTGGTATTAACCTATTTGTGCCTTAAGTCCTTTCCTGTATGAATTTCAGCTACTTTTGAGCGTAGTTGCTCTCATCGAATTTTATTTTAAGTTAATTATTTGCATAACAATTCCCGAAGAGCCCAGAAACTATTAGCACGATGCAAAAAGCCTACCAACTTTAAAAGTTGGGTGGATATTTCCTGTTCGCCGTCCCCCATCCCTCTTTACCTTTTCTGAAAAAAGATAAGTTTCCGTTTTATTTTAAACCGAAAGCTGGCTATTTTTCCGGACGCGATCAATTATTCCCCGGTGAGATTTGGCGTAGAGATAGAAAAGCCGTCGCCGTGCAATGTGTTCATAAAACTATGGAAGACTACTTCACATCTCTTCGTTTAGCAGCATTCACAAAAATGCCAGAAGTTTATGAACTAAAAATTAATCAGGAACATTTAGAACTAGACCCAGAATTTTTTACTCCGCTTATTGACCTTCCCCTTCACGTTGCCTTCAAGATTCAAAAATGATTATACCGATTTCTGATCCTAATATTTCATTACTGACTTGGAAAAAATTGCCCGATCCTTCTCAACTATTTTTTCATTTACCCAAATCATTAGTCTTGGATTTACTAAAAACAAGCAATCAGAGATGGCTTGAAAAACCCAACGAAATAGGACGGGAAACAGTTAATAAAAATCTTGACTTTTTCCTGCCGTTTCGTGAGAAATTGCTCCTAGAACCCGGAATAATTGTTTTCCGATTAGAACCAGCATTAACAGAAACGGAAATGCGATTAATTTATGCTTTTATTTCTCGTGTTTTTGGACTGCTAAACCACCGCTATGGCTATTTTTTTGATGTAATCGATCGAGGAATGGATTACACTAAAGAAGCTATACCCGTTTCGATGACGAATGCAGAAACTGGCTATCATACCGATAGTACAGACAAAAACTACTTCCCTGATATTGTTGGCTTACTCTGTCTTGCTGCCGCGGATGAGGGAGGAGATTCCCTAGTAGTAAACGCCGCCAATTTGTATCAATATTTCTGGCAAAACCATACAGACCTAGTTTCCTGTCTCTACGAACCTTTGGCGCGGGATGTGATTACACCGGGAGAGATTAATTCTCAAGAAGCTATTCAAAATAATAATTTCCCCTTATTCTCAACAGATTCTCGGGGTCTGGTTTTTCGTTATATGCGGTACTGGATTGAAGTCGCTTACTCCAAACTAGAAATAGCGCAACCGGAAGCTATCACAAAAACACTTGACATCATCGACAACTTTTTTTCAGAACCGGAAAATACAGTCCGCTTCAAAATGAAAAAAGGTGATGTATTTTACGTTAATAATCGCTTTTTATGCCACAATAGAACCGCTTTTAAAAATTCAGGAAACCCTCGACAAATGGTGCGTAGTTGGATTAACCTTTAAACAAAATACGTCCCAGCGAGAAAGTGCATCTGTCAAGGTACAGATTACTATGACCTCAACCTCCTTGTCACCCCTTTAGTGCTTCATCACCCTAAAAAACCTTCGGTCGGCCTAAAGTAGTGATATAGATAACTGCTTCATCGGAGGGAATTCCTAACACTTCATTAACTTGATCATCAAAAAAACCACCGATACCACTAACCCCTAACCCCAGATGAATAGCCGCTAAATTTAATCTCTGTCCCAAATGACCCGCATCTGCATGAAGATAACGATAAACTCGATCGCCGTATTTAGCCACTGCTTTTGACAGATCCGCCGTATGAAAAACCACAGCAGCCGCATCCCGTCCCAAATCCTGACCTAAACAGAGATAATGTAACTCTTGCCGGAAATTTTTAAAGCGAATTTGCCGCAATTCTTGAGCTTTAGGAGCATAATAATAACAGCCTTCCTCTAATCCGGTTACTGCCGAAACAGCGATAAAAGTTTCCAATAAATCTAGATCAAAATAATCGGGATTGGGATCGAGATTTTGGTTGGCATAATCTTGGGGTTGATAGGTAAAATGCAGCAAGGCTCGCAATTCGTCTAAACTGAGACTAGCACCACTATAAGCGCGGGTAGATCTGCGTTTAAGCATCGTACTTTCCAGATCGATTAAATCTTCCCCCCAATTGACGGGACGGGATGTCACCGAAACTTTTAGACAAAAAGGAAAATTATATTTATCTTCCCAATTAGAGGGGGTAACATTTGCTTCTATCTTCTCATCTGTGGCTATGATAGTCGCTCGGTGTAGAGAGTTTAATAATTCTCCCTCGGCAATTTTGGGATAAAGAGTCGTGGTTGCCGAAGGGAGTGCCGTGGTACTAGGGGGGAGATTTTGCCGGATATTGAGCAGATCTGCCAAAGGAATCACCGTCATGACACTTTCTTTCTCGGAATCAAGATAAAGCAATTCATTCATCTGACTATCGTTAAAACCACCGATTAAATGAGCGCGATAGTCATTAATCGAGGCTGATAGCTCAATATTGCCCAATAAATGCCCTGTATCGAGGAAAATACGCCGATAAGCTCGATCCTCGTAGCGCCAAGCGGATCGATAAAAAATGGCACTGGTAACTAAAGCGATATCGGTATTTTCTAAAACAGGATTCCAGAAACAAGCAGATTGCAGGTTCGTCCAGACATCACTTTCCCAGAATAAAAGCAGCGAGTGACTTTGACCTTGATAACTGTAGAGACCGGCGGGTAAAAATTCCGTACCACGGGAGATCAGATAAACCTCGGCGGGGTATAAGCCACCAGCAGAGGGTGCGGAACGCAGGTACAAGGGACTACCCATAGTGGCGATTTTGGCAGTTAAACCATAGCTACAGCCCAAAATTCGCGATATACGTCGCCAAAAGTCTCCTTTTTGGGGAACTATTTGACGGGAGAGGTAGGGTTTGAGATCGAAAGTCTGACCGATTTTGTATTCTTTGAAGGGATAGGGTTGTTGACTCCAATCAAGACCTTTACTTTTTGAGGCGATCGTCTGGGGGTCGTATTTGGTCCGCTCGTGGTAGTATTGGGCGATCGAGATTGGCTGATCTGGCATGATAAAGATAGGCTGTCTAAGCTTTACTTTTTAGTTTGACATACTCCCACCCCTAGAAAACGGGTTTCTTTCAGAAACCCGTTTTCTAAATACTCCCCTCTCCCACCCCCCCCTGCTCTACGATGTCGGGTAGGGTTGATTTATGAATCAACCCTACCCTTGATAAGGGGGGTGGGGGGTTGGGGGTGAGGGTAATTAACCATATCTGCCATTACTTTAGAAAAATAGTATAACTGCTATAATTATTCCATGGCGGCTCAACCCAGAGAAATTCGACGTTATGTTACCAGTGACGGCAAAGTTCCCTTTGCCCAATGGCTCGATTCTTTGCGGGATATTAAGGCTAAAACTAAAATTGCTCAACGCCTAAACCGGGTTAATTTAGGTAACTTAGGGGATTATAAATCAGTAGGAGCAGGAGTTTATGAACTACGAATAGACTATGGTTCTGGTTATCGCGTTTACTTTGGACAAATCGGAACAACGATTATCTTACTCCTGTGTGGAGGAGATAAAAAAACGCAAGCTAAAGACATTGAAATAGCTCAAAAATATTGGCAAGACTATAGGAGCCGAGAAAATGCCAGTCAGTGATAGTTATCATGATTCCCTGATCGAATCTCTTAAAGATTCCCATTATGCAGCAGTTTATCTGGAAACTCATCTCGAGGGAGATGAATATGGATTTGAATCAGAATTACTCAGACTTGCGTTCAATCACGTCCTAGAAGCCCTTGGACCTCAAAATCTAACACCAGAACAAATCAAAATTCAGGCGCAGCAATTGGAAGAAATAATGCAAAAACCTGCACCTGAAGCCATGAATCAACTAACCTCTTGGCTTCAAGCTTTAGGATTGAAATTAACGATAAAGATCGCTCCAAAAATGCCAGAAATAAATCATGAAAATGACGCTGTTAGTTCAATCAAGATTACAGTGTAGTTTGTAGTTTGGGTTTTTTGATTACAAATTGATAGTCCAACAATATTTCACGGATTTTATTCTATCATTACTATTGATAATTGTATATGTATAGCAATTATTCTAGGTTGGGTTGACGCAAGGAAACCCAACAAACGAGAGAGTCAAAATAGCGATCGCCGATTCAGACAGATTTGGCGGTTGGCTGTTGGGTTTCGTTCCTCAACCCAACCTACAAAACTACAATGTTTGAGAGGTCTGAGTGGTAACTGATAACTGATAACTGATAACTGATAACTGAAATGACGACACCTAGCTTCACCATTCCCCAATCTGACCCTCCCCTTTCCCCCCGGCAATCCTTGCCGACGATGTATGATTTACCTAGCGACAATCCACTGGAACCCGGTTTGCCTGACGAATTTCACCTATTACAACCTCAGTTATTACTGCTGACTTTCCAGCCTCCCAACTGGGAACCAGACCTAGTTTTTAGTGCCGCTGACCTCAACCTTTACTACAATGTCAGACACCCTCAATGGTACAAGCGTCCCGATTGGTTTGGGGTGGTTGGTGTTCCTCGTCTCTACGATGGCCATGACCTGCGCTTAAGCTATGTGATTTGGCAGGAAGGGGTTTCCCCGACGATTGTGGTGGAATTATTGTCTCCAGGTACGGAAAATCAAGATTTAGGACAAGAACTACGCCAACCCGGGGAACCGCCAACTAAGTGGACAGTTTATGAACAGATTCTGCGGATTCCCTACTATGTGGTTTTCAGTCGCTATACTAACCAACTTCAAGCGTTTGAACTGGTAGGTGGTTATTACCAACCCGTAGCTTTAGTGGAGGGACGCTTACCGATTCCTCCACTGGAATTGAGCTTGGGTTTGTGGCAAGGTTCCTATCGGGGGATTGAGCGGCTATGGTTGCGCTGGTTGACGCTGGAGGGAGAGTTGATTCCTCTTGCCGATGAGGAGTTAATTGCGGCGAAACAAGAGGCTTCTGCGGCGAAACAACGAGCAGAACAACTAGCGGCACGATTGCGGGAATTAGGGATAGATCCTGAAGCCTGAAGGCTCGAAAACCCCCCAAAAAAGAGAGAGGAAACCCGCGCCTCCTCTCTCTGGGACATTATTTTCTCGCTTTGCGGACAGCACCCCCTAGCATTAAACCGCCCAGTGGGATATAACTAAGAACACTCGTAGGTTCAGGGACACCCACAGCAGAAGAAGCGACGGTCAACAAATGCCGAGAGATTTTTTGAGATTATTCATACATCGAATAATTTGCTCTACGAATAAAGTTATGTGTAGATTTTAGCTCCAATTTGATTGAAGTCAAGATAAAACTAGGGGATTTTACTCTATCATTACTTATTTTAATTTTCGATGTACCTACACCCTACTAGACTACTGGTCTGTCAAAGTTGGAAATTGACGGATACAATTTAGTTAATTTGATCCGAGCATCGACCGTAATAAAATCTATGGAAATTATCGCTGTTTTACTGGGAGTTTTCGGTTTAGGGACAGGTGCGGGTTTATTAGTCATCCGTAACTATTACCATATCTGTCAACCGAGTGAAGTTTTAATTTTTGCCGGTAGTCGTCGTCCCACAGCCACGGGCAAAACCATCGGTTATCGTTTGGTAAAAGGGGGCAGCAGTATTCGTTTACCTATGCTAGAACAAGTGTATCGAATGGACTTGACCAACATGATCATCGATCTCAGGGTGGTTAATGCCTATTCTAAGGGCGGTGTGCCGTTGATCGTCACCGGGGTGGCGAATATTAAAATTGCTGGGGAAGAACCGATTATTCATAATGCGATCGAGCGTTTATTGGGCAAGAAACGCAAGGAAATTGAACAATTGGCTAAAGAAACCCTCGAAGGGAATTTGCGCGGTGTCTTGGCGAATTTAACCCCAGAACAAGCGAACTCCGATCAGATTGCTTTCGCTAAAAGTCTCCTAGAAGAAGCGGAACAGGATCTGGAAAAATTGGGTTTAGTTTTGGATAGTTTGCAGATCCAGAATATTTCCGATGAGGTGCGTTATCTGGATTCGATCGGACGGAAGCAAAAAGCCGAATTACAGAGAGATGCCCGGATAGCCGAAGCAAAAGCCCGAAAAACATCGATTATCAAGGATTCCGAGAATCTACGCCTAACCGCTTTGCGTCGTATCCAAAAAGATTTAGAAATAGCCAAAGCTGACGCAGAAAAACGGGTGCGCGACACTCAAACTAAGCGCGGTGCCATGATTGCTGAGGTAGAATCGGTGGTTATGTCCGATTTAGCTAAAGTACAGGCAGAAGTGGCGGTACAAACTGCCCGAATTAAGCAGGTGAAACAGCAATTACAAGCAGATGTGATCGCCCCGGCGGCAGCGGAATGTCAACAAGCGATCGCAAAAGCCCGGGGGGAAGCAGCCAAAATTATCGAACAGGGGAAAGCGCAAGCGGAAGGAACCAAAAAATTAGCGGCCTCTTGGCAAGGAGCGGGAAATAACGCTAAAAACATCTTTTTATACCAAAAATTGGAGTTATTGCTGAAATTAATGGCCGCTAGTGTCCCAGAAGTGCAGGTGCAAACGGTGACGGTAGTGGACGGGGGTGATGGTAATCTTGTCCCCAAAATTACTGCCTTTGCTGAACAATTGCGGCAAGCTACCGGGGTGGATCTGGTACAAATGGCTAATCGTATAGCACAAACCGAGCCATCTGTCAAGGCTAAAGAGACAAATTTTGATTTTAAACAATTGCCCTCCTGAATCAGTTATCAGTTATCAGTTATCAGTTATCAGTTTTGAGTTTTAAGTTTTGAGTTTTGAGTTTTAAGTGAGCAGTGTGTATTAAGTGATCATCATCAAATGGCAGTTTACTGCTGTCTTTTCACTGATAACTGTTCACTGTTCACTGATAACTGATTACTGTTCACTGATAACTGATTATTGTCCACTAGAATGTTAATCAAGTTTGGAGACCACCACCATGGATGACTTAATTAATGATCCCTCCCCTTATCCCCAAGACCTAGAAATGACGCGGACTCCCCCCTGGGGAACAGTGACGGTATTGGAGGAAGGTCCCCGGTATCGCATCAATCGCATTGTCATTAAACCCGGCCATCACATGAGTACCCAAATGCACTACCATCGCAGTGAACACTGGATTGTCGTCTCCGGTACAGCGCGGGTAATCTGTGATGAAAAAGAAACTCTCCTCAAACAAAAAGAATCTACATACGTTCCCATGAATACCCGTCATCGGGTGGAAAACCCCGGTTCTATTCCTCTGGTGATGATCGAGGTACAAAATGGCGAATATTTAGGAGATGATGATATTCACCGTTTGGATGATGCAGAATAGGACAGCTTTCTCCCCTATATACTTTAGTTATTTGCCAAAATCTCGATCGTGGATGAAAAAATTATCCTAGTTACAGGGGCTGCCCGTTCTGGAAAAAGTGAATGGGCTGAATATTTAGCCAAAATCAGCCAAAAACCCGTTATTTATATCGCCACCTCCTCGGTGGATGAAAAAGATCAAGAATGGTGCGATCGCATTGAAAAACACCGGCAGCGACGTTCCCCCCAATGGCAAACCCAAGAAATTCCCCGACAATTAAGCGAAACTATTGATAATAGCCCATTTTCTCACTGTTTATTGATCGATTCCCTCGGTACTTGGGTAGCCAATTGTTTAGAAATGTCGGCAGCTGAATGGTTAGAAATCAGCGATCGATTCTTGTATTCCCTCAAAAACGCGGCGGTTGATGTTATTCTGGTAGCGGAAGAAACTGGTTGGGGTGTGGTTCCCGCTTATCCCCTCGGTCGTCTGTTTCGCGATCGTTTAGGCGATCTCTGTCGTAGAATTGGCACAATAGCAGACGCAGTTTATCTAGTTACCGGCGGCCATGCTCTTAATTTAAGTCAATTGGGTCAATCTTTGTCGATAATTGGGCAGTAGAGAAGATGAGCAACAATTATCGCCGAGAAATCGAGAAAAATGCCACCGATCAGGGGGTATGACAAGATGCAACCACTTTTTTTGTCACTGCTAGTAAAAGTTAGAAAAAGATCATGAGTCAAGTTAAAACCATCTCCGGACGAGCTTTACCCTTGCGAGGCAACGATATTGACACCGATCGCATTATTCCGGCTCGTTTTTTGCGTTGTATCACCTTTGAAGGTTTAGGAGAACAAGTGTTCGCCGATGATCGAGCGGCTTTACAGGGGAGTCATCCTTTCGATCTACCCCAGTACCAAGGAGCGAAAATTCTGGTAGTTAATGGTAATTTTGGTTGTGGTTCTTCTCGGGAACACGCACCGCAAGCGATTTTACGTTGGGGAATTCAAGCAATTATCGGGGAAAGTTTCGCCGAAATATTTTTTGGCAATTGTATCGCTAATGGGGTTCCCTGTGTCACTGCTGAGGCTAAAACCATCGCACATTTACAGGATTTAATTGCAGCTAATCCCGAAATTCCCGTCGATCTTTCTTTGCCAACCATGACGGTGGAATGGGGGGATTTTGTCGCTACTGTGTCTATGAATGAAGGTTCCCGACAGATGTTAATAGAAGGGGGTTGGGATACCTGCGGACAGCTTTTACAAAATCTCGATCTAATTCAATCTACCGCACAAAAGTTACCCTATTTAAGTTTCGTCTAGAGAAACAATCTAGGCTGAGGGTGCGTTAGTAATAGATTAACGTACCCCGGCAGGGATTTTGTTGGAGATGCCGCGGCTGTAAATATTAAAAAATCTGCCCTATGACTAATTCTGATAATAATCTCCAAAATATCCAAGAACCGATTTTAAACGCTCCCGAAGATGTGCGAAAAATCATCGATCGAGTTTTAAAATTGGAAAGAGATAAGTTATACCAGCGCAATCCTCGCAATATCAATGATGATGTTTTAACAATTATTAAAGAAGTAATTCAATAATCAGTTATCAGTTATCAGTTATCAGTTATCAGTTATCAGTTCACTGTTTACTGTTTACTGTTTACTGTTTACTGTTCACTGAAAAAACTTCCCCATCATCCCCTCTATATAAATATGAAACTACTATCAATAAAGTTATGTAATTTTCGACAATTTTACGGTAAGACTCCTGAGATACATTTAGCGGCGAGTTCTCGCAATACGACGGTAATTTATGGCAATAATGGGGCAGGAAAAACAACAATTTTAAATGCTTGTACCTGGGTACTTTATGAAAAATTTACAGCAGCTTTTGCCGAACCAGAGTTATTAGTTAATAAACGGGCAATTACCGAAGTAACAACGGGAACCTCCATAGAATGTTCCGCAGAAGTAAACTTTGAACATGAAAATAAACGCTATCAGGTAAAACGAAAATTTTTCGCCTACCAAGATGTAAATAGTAAAATTAAATACGGTTCAAATAGTTTATATATGCTCTACGCTGGTGATGATGGCAATTGGTACACACCCAATCAACCAGCGGAGGATATTATTAATCAAATTTTACCAGAAAGTTTACACCGTTATTTCTTTTTTGATGGGGAATATATCGATCATCAATTTCGTAGTAGTAGCCAAGGTAAAATCGCCGAGGATACAAAGGAATTATTGGGAGTTAAAGTATTAGATCGAGCGATCGAGCATTTAAAAAAAGCCAAAAAATCTTTACAAGATGAGCTTAAAGATTTAGGAGAATCGGATTTAAAAAAGTTATTAAAACAGGAAAGTAAAATTGAGCAGGATTTCGAGAAATTAAAACAGCGTCAGCAGGATATTATTAGCCATTTATCCCAGCAAGAAGAATTAAAAAAAGCCGTGACTAATCGCTTATTAGAGTTAAGTGGTGCCGAGGAATTAAAACAGTTAAAAGAAAAATTAGAACAACAGGAAAGAAATCTGCGGCAAGATTTAGTCAGAACTAAGGATAAATTAAAGAAATTAATTTCTCAGCAAGCTTATCAAGTCTTTTTAAAAGAAATTAATCAAAACTTTCAGCAATTAATCGATCGCCTACGACAACAAGGGGAACTACCCAGTGGTATTAAACAGCAATTTGTCCAACAATTATTAGAGCGGAAAAAATGTATTTGTGGCCAGGAATTACAGGAAAATAGCCAAGCTTATTTACAGGTACAAGACTGGATGAATAAAGCAGGAATGGCCGATGTAGAAGAAGCAGCCATTCGCTTATCTTCCACAGTCAAAGACATGGATAAAAAAGTCTTAGATTTTTGGCAAGAAGTGGATAATTATCAAGCTAATATTCACCAATGGCGCTTAGAATTATCTTTAGTAGAATCAGAATTAGATGAAGTGCGGGATAAATTTCGCCATTATCCTGATGAAGATATTAAAAATCTGCAATCTCGCTTAGATGCGATCGAGGATTCCCTAAAAGATTTACGCTTGGAACAGGGTAGCAATAAAAATCAACTAGATATCTATGAAAAAGAGTTAGAATCCCTGCAAAAACAGGTACAAAAACAGCAACAAAAAGAGGAAAAATATAATTTAGGACAACGACGTATTTTAGCGACTCAAGAGGCAATTAATCGCATTAGTGAGGTAAGACAGAGATTAGAAAATCAGTTTCGTTTGTCCTTAGAAAAACGGGTACAGGAAATCTTTAACTCAATTTCTTTTACTCCCTATATTCCCCGTATTAGTCCCGATTACGAGGTAAGACTATTAGAAAATACCACAGGATTTGCCATTCCCGTGGCAGCTTCCACCGGAGAAAATCAGATTCTCAGTTTATCTTTTATCGGGGGAATTATTGATCGAGTGCGAGAATGGAGTCAGAAAAATACTTTGATGGGAATTGATAGCAGCACTTTTCCTCTGGTGATGGATTCCCCTTTTGGTAGTCTTGATCATATCTATCGTCGGCAAGTTGCGATCGCTATTCCTAAATTAGCCAATCAGTTAATTGTTTTAGTGACAAAAACTCAATGGAGAGGAGAAGTAGAAACCGAGATTTCTCCCTATATTGGTAAAGAATATGTGTTAGTTTATAATTCTCCGAAAGCAGATTGTCAAGAGGACTTAATTAATCTTCATGGTGTTGATTATTCTCTGGTGAAACGCAGTCCTAATAATTTTGAATATACGGAAATTATCGAAGTTAATCGATTTTCCTCTTGACTGCTAAATTCTGTTGTTATAACTAAATTTTAACTTCTAATAAAACGATCAATTGCTGTGTTCATTACCCCAACACGACTGGATAATTCCACAAGTTCCGTGGTGACAATATTATAATCCCCTAAATATTTTTGGAGATTAGTTCCCTCTTTTTGATTGCCAATTTCCACTAACCTTTCCTCTCGCAATTCTTGCAAATGATCGAGGATATTTTCTAAAGTATCTTCGAGGGGAGGTAAGGGAGAAGGAGGATTATTTGCTTGCAAAGCTTGGGTTAATTGCGTCAAAGCTTGGGTTATTTGTTGCGTGAACAGACTCAGATTAGGATGGGGAGGACTACCGCGATATTGTTCCAATTCCGTCAATAAAACTGTCACCCCGCGACCAAAACGAGGAATATAATTACTTAAAGTGATTGCCGGTTCCATTTGTGGAAAAGGTGTGCTAGGATCATCAATTAATCGTTGTAGGGCCGTTTGCATATTTGTATTTGCTCGTCGAGCTTTATTGCGATGGGAAGATAAACTTGCAGTTTGATAGGATGATTCTCCTAAATAAACTGCCATAACTGACTGAAAATATACTTGATTAGCTTCTAATGCTTTAATGGCAGCGAGGGAAAAACGTTCATCTTCATTAACCCGTAAAAAACCGAAGGAAAGTACAAAAGCTAAAGCACTACCGATTAAAGTATAAACTATTCTGATATACTCTAAATTAATCCCGTCATTGCTGGTATCGAGACGACTGATAATTAAAGCAAAAATTGTGATAAAAAATACTGCCAAACTATAGTGAAATCGCACCAAAGTTAAAGCGATCGCTATAGAAATAACCCCAATCATCTCTAACCAGAGCGGATTATC
This sequence comes from Microcystis sp. LE19-84.1B, assembly GCF_027531875.1. NCBI lineage: Bacteria > Bacillati > Cyanobacteriota > Cyanophyceae > Chroococcales > Microcystaceae > Microcystis > Microcystis sp. LE19-84.1B. Next base: position 11,972 of record NZ_JAPZSR010000212.1, read on the forward strand.
TATAATTCGCAACAGTGCCAAAACAAAAAACGAGCCTAAAATCGTGCCAAACACCCGATTAAAAAAGCGTTGAAAAGTCAAGCTAAAATCTGGTTTTAACACAATAACTAAGGTTAAACCAATCCAAAAACTATGGGTAATTCCTAGCTTATTGTAGATCAACACTCCTAGCGCACTTCCCAAACCCAAGCGTAAACCATGACGAAATAGGGGCGAGTCTAGATTAAAATTAGATTTTAATGGTTCCCACCAAGCTTTTTCTTGACCGTACTCTTTTTCTATCCCTTCAAAGTTCCGCTGCCAGGGATTTTTTTTATCTGAAAATTCCTCACTTTGCCGCAAATGTTGCGCTGTTTCACTGGCTATTTTTAGCTGTTTAAATAATTTTTTTAAACGATTATTTAATTGGGAAATTGCCACATAACTGCTATAATCGTCCTGAGCATTTTCTAAAACTTTAGCTTGCAGGTTTTTTTGTTGCTCGATCGCCTTGAGTAATAGCTGCAAGCGCTCACAATCCGGTCGTTTATTTCTACCCAAAATTAACCCGGCAATATCTTCGCTAATTTCCGCCACTTGCACGAGAATATCTTCTAATAAAATACCCACCGTGGTCAGTTGTGGCAAGGGATGAAGATGAAGCAATTCTCGCAGCGCAATTAAGCTGGTGTTAATGCGATCGCTATCTTCAATCAAGACGATTAACAATTCCCGCAGCTCATTCTTTCCCCAACGTCCCCGACGCGTCAAGGTGACAGTTTTCCGCGAACGGAGCAACAGTTGGCGAATTTGGTCAAAATATGGCTCCTCATGAGCATTAGAACAAGAGTGTAAAGGCAAAGAACGGAGATAGATGGCGATACCCTGAAAATTTTCCGCCGTTACCTGACGTAAAGGCTGATTAGGACGAAAAGGCCAGATAAACAGGGCCAAAAAAATTGTCCATCCCCCCCCCAAAACAGCGATTCCGGCCCGTTGTAAAGCGACGACCATATCTCCCGATGGCAAAGAAACGGCCAAAAGCAGCAATAAACTAATTACTACCCCAGCTAACGCCCCATTTTCCCCGTAAACCGTCAAATAACCCGCTATAAACAACCCGCAAAAAACTATCACTACGGTCAATCCTAGCCAAGCACTGGCTAATGTGCCGATAATCAAAGCTAGAGCCATCCCGATAGTCGTAGCGACTAGGGTTTTCGCTCTCACGCAGTAAAGTCCCCCCACATCGGCTAAAATCAAGGTTTGAGCCGCTAAACCGACCATTAACCCCACTTCTGACCGATCTAAAATATCACCGATAATAATCGGCACTGTGATGGCTAATAAAGTCCGAATCCCCCGCTCGATCTCGATATCGCCACTAGGACGCAATAAAAAACCAAATCGCTGAAGTAGCATATAGCACTTATCTTAATGGTGAGGTATGAGGTTTTCGTTTTCGGGAGTCAGTATTCTCCGAGTCACCTGATTAGGGAAAGATTTCTCTCCTGTCTCCTGACTCCTGACTCCTTAATTCTGCTGTATTAGGGCAGCCAACGGGGTTTAAAACCAGCGTTGAGTTCTTGAGGTAAAATTTTCGGGATGCTATTGGGACTGAATTGATCAGGAAGCGGTAATAACCAGAGACGACCATCGGCAATGCTCGACCCCTCCCCAGTGACTAAATCATTTCCGACTCCAAAGGGTATGGTTGCTAACTGATCAAATAATAAAGCCACGCCATCGGGAGACATACTCATCTGCACATCACGATAATTAGGTAAGGACAGCAAGGGGATCATTTTACCCGTTTTTAGCTCAATAATTGCTAAAAATGGTTCTTCTTTCACCTTGCCATCGCTGCTCATAACCAGATCGCTTTTTAGACAGTAAAGGGTTTTTTCCTGTCGCGGTTCAAATTCACAGCTAATAATCGGATTAGCTGTTCTTAATAGTAGTCTTGACTCTCCCTGATCATTGAGCAGAAATAGCGATCGCTGATTATCTGGTTCCGATTTCACCATGAGTTTTTGGCCACCATCCCGGGAAAAAGCGAGGATTTTCTCGTAGGTGGGCAAAAATTGCGGTTTTCCCCCTTGGACATCCAAAGGAATCACCGCTACCCCTCCCGTTTGACTGACAACCGCTTTTTTACCGTCGGGAGATAGTAAAAAATTATCCCCTTGTATTCCTAACGGTCGCGATTGTCCATCATCGCTGATTACCCATAAACTGGCATCCCCCGGATTCCCATGATTAATTCTCTGCACGATTAGGGTTTTGCCGTTATCTGAGAGATTAAAACGCAGATTTTGATAGGTTTTCGCATCTAAAAACCTTTCTATACGACCACTGGGCAAATTTTGACTATTTTCGTCATGATTTAAACCCGTGGTAATTGTGTAAAGTTGCTGTTTTGGGGTATCTCGTCCTAAGTCAGAGCGATCGAAGGCCGAGAATAAAATTCTATCCCCCCTCGGATAGATTTGAAAATCCGTGACCACCAGATCCCCAGGGGTAAGGATGGTTTTTTTCAGTTCTGTGACGTTATTTGGCCCCTGAATGATATTACAGACGATTAAACGGCCTCTTTCCTCTTGGTTGACCCCAATATAGGCAAAAGCTCGATCGTGGCTGTAAAATTCCCCGATAAAGTCCTCACCTTGAGCAATAGGTAACTTTACTTGATATTTTTTGCCGTAGATGGGCAATTCCGTCAAAGTATAGGTCAAGCGATCTCCGGCCCAGCTAATTTTACCCGGTAAGGGAGGATTGATCGCCAAGCTGGTTTCTATATCGGAACGGTCAATCGGCCGATTAAAACTTAAAGTAAAATAATTGTCCCTAACGCCGATTTTTCGCCCTTGCCAGCTAAAATTCTCCCCTCGCGTAGGGACTTGATTTCCTTGCATCAAAATCGACGATATTGCGGCAATTAAAGCCAAAATACTCGCTAACACTAAGCGATCGAACCAAGCTAATCTTTTCATCAGTTATCAGTTATCAGTTATCAGTTATCAGCTTCTGAAGGCAAGAGGCAACAGGCACTCGTGCAAAAGACAGAATCTGACAATTCTCCTACCTAAAAAGAAGGTTAGAAACTAAGCACATCAAAGCTTTTAGCTTAACCAATTAGGTCTGAGATTCGGCCCTTGTTATCAGTAGTCGGTCGTCGGTCGTCAGGAGATTGCTTTTATTTATTCTCCCATCTCCCCCCTCTACAATAATTACTCGCAACCAGAAATACGTTGGTTACATATCACATTTTGTGCTTTTTGTCAAAAAAACTTTTTTTTTGCAACAAAACTACATAAAAAAAAGATCATCGTTGTGGGTGAAATTGACTGATTTACCCGTTTTAATTAGGATTACCTTCTAGGTGTGGCAAGGGTTTCAACCATTGCTGCCCAAAAAAGCACACAACAACCCACTATGAAATTCTATCAAATCGCTGTTACCAGCATAACATCGTTGTTAAATAAAAATCTTTCTCAATTAATTCTTAAGAATTTGTAAATATTGCGGAATGTTAATTTAAATATTCTCAAGTTTTTACGGTCAATAAATAATTTTTACTTATCTTTGTCGGAAAATAGAACTCCTGCAAAAATCCCACATCTACCATTGGGTTAGGAGTCAGGAGTCAGGAGTCAGGAGTCAGGATTCAGGAGACAGGAGACAGGAGTCAGGAGTCAGGAGTCAGCTTTTTTCTCCCCACACCCCACACCCCACACCCCACACCCCCACACCCCACACCCCCCCTGCCCCCCCGATGTCGGGGGGGTTGGGGGGGTCACACCCCACACCCCACACCCCACTTCCCCCTTTCTTATCAGCTTTAGTAATGATTATCATCGGTTTTTTCAATCGAATAAATAAAAACGCCCCCAAAAAGGAAGCGTTTTTTAACTTATCATGAGGACTTAGCAAAATGTGTGCAGAGTTAGAATGCGGATGTTGGATGGGGATCCAGCATCTGTTTATTTTTAAACATCGATCGCCTGCGCTGTCAAGTCCATGGGGATAGCATCACCAGAAGCTAAATCGAGGGGGAAGTTATGAGCGTAGAGTAAGGAGCCAGAAACCGGCTCGCGAATACCGTCGATATCCACGGGAGGAGCGGCAATAAAGGCGATAATATAGCAGATGGTAGCGGTTAAGATCGTCGGGCTCAGGATGACACCGAACCAACCTATATAGAGACGTTTATCAGTTATCAGATGTGAGTTTTTAAGTGTGCAGTATTAAATAGAAGTTTCTTACTGTCTTTTTACTGATTACTGATTACTGACCGAATTGACATTATTGATAGACCTAGTTAAAATAGAGTACAGACAGACACATTTTAAGCCAACGATGAAAGCAAGGTATCAATATCGCCTTTACCCAACAGACCAACAAAAAAAGCTTTTGTCTCAGTTGTTCGGGTGTGTGCGTGTCGTCTGTAATAATACCTTAGCTTACTGCCAAGAACTCTATCAACAAGGAGAGAAAAAGCAAAAATATACAGAGTTGTCTGGAAGACTAACTCAGATAAAAAAAACAGAATAAAAATAGTGGCTGACTGAGGTTTCTTCTATTCCTTTACAACAGTCCTTAAGAGACTTAGAGACTGCTTACTCTAACTTTTTTGCATCTTGTAAGGGAGAAAGAAAAGGAAAAAAAGTAAAACCTCCTAAATTTAAAAAACGTAAATCTCAACAATCAGCCAGATTTACCGATAATGGTTTTACCGTTAATCAACACCACGTTACTTTGGCAAAAATCGGTGATTTAAAAGTCGTTTGGAGCCGTCCATTACCCTCTAAACCTTCTAGCGTCACCGTGATTAAAGACGCAGCGGATCGCTATTTTCTCAGTTTCGTTGTCGAGATTCGTCCCGAAACTTTGCCAGATAACGAGCAAACTGTAGGGATCGATCTAGGGATTGCTACTTTTGCGACTCTTTCAACAGGGGAAAAGATCAACGCACCAAAACCGTTAAAGAAACGATTAAAATGACTAAGAAAGGCACAGAAAAACCTTTCTAGAAAACAAAAAGGAAGTAAACGACGGGAAAAAGCCAGAAAACCAGTAGCTAAAATTCATGCAAAGATTAAAGACACTCGCACTGATTTCTTGCATAAACTATCCCCTAGAGTTGTTCGTGAAAATCAAACGATAGTTTTAGAGGATTTAAACACATCAGGAATGGTTAAAAATCGGAATTTATCCCGTACTATATCAGACTTAGGATGGCGTTCTTTTCGAGATATGCTATCAGCAAAATCTGATAAATATGGGCGTAATTTTCGGATAATTTCCCGATGGGAGCCAACGTCTCAGCGATGTTCCTGTTGTGGGAATATTGGCGGGAAAAAGGCGTTAAATATCCGCGAGTGGGAATGTCTTTTCTGTGGGACTTTCCATGATAGGGATGTAAACGCAGCAATTAATATCAAGGTCGCCGGTGGGCAATCGGAGACCTCAAAAAACGGACGGGTCGGACAGCGTAAGACTTCTGTTAAAGAAGCAGTATCCTGTGAAGCGTCAACCCAGCCGAAGATCATTCAATTAAGCTTGTTTGATCTGCCGGTCATCACCGTCCGGCCATGGCGGTGAGGATGTCAACTCTTTATTTGTATATTTTTAAACTTGTATAAAATTGATTTAAGTTTTGTAAAAAGTAGTTGACAAAATCCGATCGAGATCAAGGATAACCCTATCCTTAGGGTGGACAAAATGTGGTAAGGTGGATTGAGTAATAAAACTGATCACTAACCTATTATCAGTGACAAGTGCCAAATTCACCAGAGAAGGCTAAATATAACTATGTCCAAACGGTTTAAATTCGACTCCTCCGAGATGATTTATCTCACCGATAAACTGATGAATGCGGCCAGCAATCGTTACTCGATCGTCGTGCAAGTCGCTAGACGGGCTAAGCGCGTCCGCTACGATACCGTAGAAAATATCGATGACCCGATGATTAAACCCGTCCAACGGGCCCTGATGGAAATGACCGACGAATTAACCGAACCGGAATTATTACGCGATTAATCCCCTAAAATTGCCGAGGAACCCCACCCCTACATTTCATCGGGGTTGATACCCAGATCTCTTAGTCTTTCCGCTAGTCGTTGGGCTTTTTGTTCCGCTTCCTGTTTGGCGAAACGTTCTTGCTCGGCGATCGCTTCGGCTGCCTGTTTAGCCAAACGTTCTTGTTGGGCATTCAAACGTTCTTGAGCGGCGATCGCTTCCGCATTCATTGCCCTTTCCTCTGCGGTTAAATAGCGATTTCCCGATTGATCATACCAATACAGCCATTCTCGCACCCAAGCGATATGTTCTCCCTGTTCATATCCCAACGCTAACCCGATTTCTGGCAACCATACCCGATTATTTTCAGGCTCTAAAAGCTCGTATTTCCCCGCTATAAGCTTATAAACCTCTAATCTCTCTCTATTTTTAAACCTTCCCCTTCTACCGCTCAAGGGATTGTAAATGGCGTAATAGAGAATGCCTAGGGTTTGATAATCCGCTAACTTTCCCTCATATTCCCCATTATATTTCTCGGAAATCACTTCCAGGGCCAATATGGGCATAATATAAGCTTCTTCCCAGAGAACATAGCTTAATCTTCCCCTTTCGCCGGTATCGTGTTTGACTCCCACTGCCAAAAATCCATCGGGTATGATCGCCGGTTCGTCGGGATTGTAATAAACTCCCATATCGACACCAAAATACCAATCATCCCGCCCCATCCAAATAAATGCTAATAAACTGAGTAATAGATTGGGAATGTCGTTCTGTAGCTGGTTATCCACGGGTGTTTCGTCAGAACAGGGCAATTCTTCGGCAGTGGGAAGAAGGCGATTTTTATTGTAGGAAAGGTTAACCATAGCGATTGTTTTGACTAGGGAAATTACCAAGTATTCGGTTGAAAGTCAGCATCATTGATAATGGCCACCGTATCCCCGGAGGGTTTAATCACAAATAGACCTTTTTTATAAGCATAGCGATCGATTCCTTCGTTGATTTCAATTCCTGCCACTGCACCGTAGGCTCGATAGTTTTGATAATGGGGAAAAGCGATTTTAAAACGAGTCAATTTTTCGATAAATTCATCCACATCATCTTGAGACAATCGAGATTTACATTCCACCACCACGAGATCGGTATCATCCACCGCTAGAATATCAATTTCCATGGCGATGCCTTGACGTTTGACTCTAGCGCGGGGATAAACTTCCTTAATATCAATGCCTTTTTCCTGAAAAAGCCGT
>NZ_JAPZSR010000004.1:0-25281 GCF_027531875.1 Microcystis sp. LE19-84.1B
GTGAAGGTGCGCTTCTCTTGGTAAATTTGAGCAATAATCGTCAACTGCAAGGAAACCCGGAATTAGCGGGAGCGGAGATGGTGCGGCAACTGCAAAAGATTTCCCGTTTGATGGAGCGCAGCAAGAAAGATCAAGAGAAAATCGAGCAGTGGAAACAATCCCTCACCTATCAAAGCGAGATTCTCAACCGCCAGAAAATGGAAATGGAGACAAGAATCGAGCAAATTGAACAAATAGAGGCAGAATTAGAGTATTTAGAGCGCAAAAGACAAGAACTGGAAACCCTAAAACAACAATTAAACGAGCAACAGCGACAGCTGGAAGAAGGACAAATAAATCGTAACTCCTACCCCAATCTTTCCCCAGAACAACAACAATTTATTCGCTGTCTAGCGGAGCGTTTAGCTGCTCATCATGATCGGGGCAATTCTCCCTCACAAATTCTCCATTCCACTCTTGAATCTGTGCAGGAACAACAGACAATTTTAAATAGTTGTTGGCAGAGTTTAGAGGAGCAGAAAAAAGCTGTAGAAAATCGTCAGGTCGCCAACGATGAAATGCTCGATTATCTAGAAAAAAGAGCTAGGGAATTACAGACGAGTCGCAGTGCTTTGGAAACAGCTAAAATAGAATTACAAATACAAGAAACTCTTCTGAGTCAAAAACAGCAATTATTCGAACACCTTAACCTCACCCTACAAACCACTGATTCTACTCGACAAATGCTCCTTCGTCTCCTCGGAGGGGAAGAACTAGGTTTTGATGGTAGAATCGATCTAGAAGCTCTTGAACAAATGCCTTTAGAAGAATTGGAGAGCTTAGTTAAGAACTTACAAACAGACCTCAAGCGCTGGGAAATTTTTGTCAACGACCAAGAGGAAGAATTAACTCTCCAATGCCAAACCGTGGAAGAATTAGAAGCAAGAATGGCTACAATAGATCAATCTGAGCGAGCTAATTTAGAATCCGAATTAGCCGAGGAACAGGAAAAAAAAGGAATGCTGGCGGCAACTTTAGTCGGACAAAGACGTAATCTCCAAGAAAGGCAAGCTATTAGCTCTCAACATCTGAAAATTCTGCAACGGAGACAGGGGATTTTATCCCCAGAAGATCCTCAAAAATCTGGCTTTGAACCATTGTTAATGCTGTTGGCCGATAATTATCAAAATAGTCTCCAAGAAAGTCAACGTTTAGCAGCAGAAATCAAGGGACTACAAGAGGATTTACAAAAAAGCAGCGATAGTATTGACGGTCAATGGTCGGATTTAGAGCAAAAAACTCGTGAATTTGAAGAACAGGAGCGACAATGGCGCGATACTAATCTGGCATTATTGCGTTTAAAAACTCAGGTACAACAGTACGAAACTTTCCTGCAACCTGTGCAGGATCAACTCGATCAAATCCGTCAAAAACTAGAAACTATCTCCCAGTGGTTGATGCCGATGGAATCTAATGGTAGTGCCTATCATTACGCCATTAACAGTTAGGCTTAATTAGGGTTCCTGAACAAATAATACAGGGCAATCTGGACATAGATTTCGCCGTTTTTGCCGAGCAATGATAACTTTTATAGCTTTTTATCTATGGATAAAATAATTTAGAGCAATTTAACTCTAGGTTAGATGTGGTATAGACTAGGATTAGTAATTTATACTCAGATAGCCATGAGACAATCCGATCGAGAAATAATAATTTTAGCGGCGGTGGCCTCCCTCTTAGCGGTGGTGGCGGAAGTAGCGATCGCTTTTTAGATAAAAAAAACTGATTTATGGGGTTAAAGTCCAGCAAAATTGACAATCAATACCGAGGAAAGATATCGATAGAATGCTTGTGACAGGGGCAACAATTGCGATCGCATCGAGCAGCGAAATTAAAGCATGAGTATTAGTGTAACGGGTCAGGTAAAAAGAATCGAAATAGGCACGGGAACTTGGGCATTAATTGCCGATAACGGTCAAACCTACGAATTAATAGACCCTCCCGCCGAATTAACCCAAAAAAAGGCAAAAGTGACAGTTATAGGTCAAATTCGCTCAGATGTGATGACCCTGGCCATGATCGGGCCAGTTTTACAAGTGATCTCCTTTCAATCCCTGCCATGAAGCCAAAAAATACTGCTTAAAAAAGGGTAAAATCGGTTTTTTAAGCCTGTAATCTCGAAAAATTGCCGTAATTGTCCCTCAGCTATCCCAGAAAGAAAAATTGTCAAGAATACCCTAGAGGTTGATTTTTTCGAGAATAATCTCGAAATTTTGGATAATAATACTACAATAGACAGCAACTTTGTCTTAGGAACATCGGAATAACCTAAACCGATCTGTCTGATTGGTTTAACTCGTAGTTACCTAAGTTGGCGTGAGGAGAGGACTGAATGAATTTGCGCGATAATGCTTTAACGATTCTGCAAGAAACGAGTCGAACTTTTTATATTCCCATAAGTCGTTTACCAGATCGTCTGCTCGAGGCAGTAGCCTCAGCTTATCTCTGTATGAGGGCGATCGATGAAGTAGAAGACCATCCCGACCTAGATAACTTCAGTAAATCTCAGATATTAAGACAAATTAGCCTGAATTTACAAGCAGGTACTGAAAACTCTACCAAAGAGGATTTTACTTTTGGCTTAGTCCATCGGGAGATTTTGCCAGAAGTAACCCTGAGAATTGGCGAATGGGCCCTGTTAGCACCGGATTCGATCGCCCCGCGGGTTTGGGATGCCACGGCGGCCATGGCCGATCGCATGGCCTACTGGGCCGGGAATAACTGGGATATTCGCACAGAAATAGAATTAGATCAATATACCTTTAGTGTGGCCGGTGCGGTGGGTTTATTGCTGTCTGACCTCTGGAATTGGTACGACGGCACTCAAACTAATCGGAGTTATGCCATCGGTTTTGGCCGGGGTTTACAAGCGGTTAATATTGCCCGCAACCATGGCGATGATCTGCGCCGGGGGGTAAGTTTTCTGCCCCAGGGTTGGACAATTAGTGATATTCATAATTATGCCCGTCGTAATCTGAAATTAGCCGATTATTACACTCAATCGCTGCCGAAAGGGCCGGCCCTTGATTTTTGTAAGATTCCCCTCGCTTTAGCCCATGGCACTCTCGAAGTTCTAGCTTTAGGTAAGGAAAAACTCAGTCGCAGCGATGTTATCGCTTTGGTACAACAAATTACCCGTTGACTCTCCCCCGCTAACCGCGCGCGCGCTGTAGCGGGGGATTCTCGGTTCTTAGGCTTTTAACTAGATCGACCTGGTTTAACCCGGTCGATCCCTGTCAGACCGCCTCCGCAAGCGTTTTCTAACACGGTCAGCCCGACCGCGTTTTTTCCTCGGTTCTCGATTACCTTCGCTGATGCCGTATCTCTTGGTTCAATGTGGCCGCAAGAATCACACCGGTAAACTCTTTCGGATAACGACTTTTTACTAGTGAACGCACCACAATTAGGACACTCTTGCGAAGTTCCGTTTTTATCGACCTTAAGATAATATTTCCCCCGTTTCCAAACAACAAATGGTAGTATCTCGTTAATAAAACTACCGATGCCCGAATCCAGAGATTGTTTTCTATCGCTCTTGGAGGAACTCTGGCAAAAATCTTACAGTCTCTAAACTCTAGCTCTCTTATGGGGTAAGCCTTCAAGCTATCGCTAACTAACAGAAACCCGAAATTTGAGTTTTTATTAGAAAAAAAGTTAGCGATCACCTGTCAACCAAGAGTTTCAGAATCTGGATTCGGTTAGGGATTTCCGAAAGTCCCAGAAGAGCGCTAGAGCTAGTTCATTTGAGTCGTAAATCAAAACCCCCTGAAAGCCTTGTCTAGTAAGGGTACTATTCTACAATTCATTTGGGATTGCTATACACTGGCAAAACCTAATACTGGCACAACCTAAGTCTTGCCTCCAGGCGACCACGGAGAAAATCATCAATGAAAGAACTAATTATTCGGTTATTTCCCAACTCTATGCTTCAAGCAATACAAGACCTTTTGTATCGCCGAAAGCAGCTGTTTTCTAGTCCTTTGATTACCAAATATCCTGGGGATGACGCCTCTGTACTGCAGTGTTGTATTGCTTACAATAAATATGGTGGTTACTGTCTACCTTGGTCCTCAGTCCATAGACCAGCTGCCCAAACAATTCTGTCTGGTGAGGTCTGGGAACCGAAGACGATTGAAATTATTACTAAAAATTGTGGAACTGGCGATATAATCCATGCTGGGACATATTTTGGCGATTTTTTACCCGCCATTTCTCGGGCTTGTTCTTCTCATGCTAAAGTCTGGGCTTTTGAACCACACCCAGAAAATTATCGTTGTTCTGTCATCACAATTAATATTAATAGACTTGATAATGTAGAGATAGCTAATGCTGGACTAGGTTTCCAAGAAGGTTCTATGTCAATGTTGATTACTGACCGAATTGGCCGAGCCCTTGGCGGGGGGAGTAAACTAATTAAATCGGATAGTCAATCTCAAGGACAAAGTGTTAGGGTTAAAGTCCTGAGAATAGACGATGTTATTTCTTCCGATAGGAACATATCAATCATACAGTTAGATGTAGAAGGTTTTGAACAACAAGCACTAGCAGGGGCGATGGAAACTATTAGACGGTGTAAACCAATGTTGATTTTGGAGAGTCTCCCAGATGAAGATTGGTTATCCGCGAACCTTTTTACTCTTGGATATAAGGTCAAGGGAAAGGTTCATATCAACTCAGTTCTCTCAGTTGCTTAGGTAACGCTCTTCTGGGACTCTGGCAAAAGTCTTACAGTCTCTAAACCCTAGCTCTCTTATGGGGTAAGCCTTCAAGCTATCGCTAACTAACAGAAACCCGAAATTTGAGTTTTTATTAGAAAAAAAGTTAGCGATCACTTGTCAACCAAGGGTTTCAGAATCTAGATTCGGTTAGGGATTTCCGAAAGTTCCAGAAGAGCGTTATTCCCTGCGATGTTGATGTGCAGATAGAAGGTAGGGAGAAATTAACAGTTTAGGTTCTTCGTTACTTGGTATGGTTCGATAGGGGGGCATAAATCGACTAAATCCTGAACTGGCAAGAGACTTAATTGATTAGTTCGCTCTAGATCAAAAATAATTGACAAAAATCGCTAAATGCCTTTCTATATAAGGGTTACATCCCTTATAACCCCCGTCCATTGCATAACACAAACCGAAGAGCCGTATTTCTACAATAAACCTTATTTTTGGACGGGAGCTTATTTTGTGGCTAGTTGTGGCGGCGTTACCGTCGAACAACTAAAAAAATACGTCGAGAACCAAAACTCCCCGAAAGTGGAAACGCTACCGCGTTAGTTTCATTCTGGTGGCGATTCATATCCCGTTAAACTGCTACGCGGTTTAACGGGAGTCCTGTCGCTCCATTGAGATAGGAGAAATCAAAATTAAAATTGCCCACGATCGCTCTTCCAAAGTCAGGAATCACAAGCGTGGGCAAAAAACTGCTGGAGTTCAGTAACTTAGAACAAACCGAGAGTTAAAGATATATCGATGGGGAAAGTGGCACCAATACCTAACCAAATCGTGACCACAGTACCAAATAGGAAGATAGCGGTAGCGACGGGACGACGGAAAGGATTTTGGAATTTATTGACGCTTTCAATAAAAGGAACTAACATCAAGCCTAGGGGAACGCCGGCCATGCAAGCGATACCTAAGAGTTTGTTAGGAAGAATACGGAGAATTTGGAAAACGGGATAAAGATACCACTCTGGCAGAATTTCTAAGGGAGTAGCGAAAGGATCGGCAGGTTCACCAATCATGGTGGGATCCATAATCGCTAAACCGGTGCAGAGTCCGATCGTACCAAAGATAACCACCGGGAAGACATAGAGCAGATCGTTGGGCCAAGCGGGTTCACCGTAGTAGTTGTGACCCATACCTTTAGCCAACTTAGCGCGGAGAGCGGGATCGCTGAGATCGGGCTTTTTTAATGTGGACATGGATAATGTCTCCTAAAAATGATTTCGGATCGACAGAGATATTTTTCTGAATTATAGAGGCCCAGAAATGCCTTGTTTACGGATCATCAAGAAATGTAGCAACATGAAGACCGCGATCGACCAGGGTAGTACAAAAGTATGTAAGCTGTAGAAACGGGTTAAAGTTGCTTGACCGACGCTTTCGCTACCGCGCATCAGGGTGACGAGTTGATCACCGACGACGGGAATAGCAGCAGGTACACCGGAAACAATTTTAACCGCCCAGTAACCCACCTGATCCCAGGGTAAGGAGTAACCGGTGACACCGAAGCTAACGGTGATCACGGCCAGGACAACCCCAGTTACCCAGGTTAATTCGCGAGGTTTTTTGAATCCACCGGTCAGATAGACGCGGAAAACGTGCAGGATCATCATTAACACCATCATACTGGCGGACCAGCGATGGATAGAACGAATTAACCAACCAAAGTTAACTTCGTTCATGATGTACTGTACGGAGGAGAGGGCCTCTGCTACAGTGGGTTTGTAGTAGAAGGTCATGGCGAAACCAGTGGCAAACTGGATCACGAAGCACACAAGGGTGATACCACCCAGACAGTAGAAGATATTAACGTGGGGGGGAACGTATTTGGTGCTGATATCATCAGCGATCCCTTGAATTTCTAAGCGTTCCTCAAACCATTGATAGGCTTTAGAATCCGTTACTTGTTTGGTAAACATCGCGTAACCAGTAAGAAAAATGAAAGATTTAAGGTGTGACCTTTAAAAAATGTAACACAGTTTTCAGGGCTAATTCTCGCTCTTGTCAGGTTTCTCCACCGGTGGGGATCAATCAGCGATCGCTAGGGACGAAAAACCGCCAACTTCCTAAAATTTCCCTTAAAATGTCTCCTAGACTACAAAAAATCAGGCCAATTGTCCGACACTGGGAATAGGTAAGGTTGACAGCTAGTTACTGATTTGCTCACATTGACCTACATACGCCACTATTTAGGCGAACGTTTGTGACCCTAAGAAAAGCCGTTGAGCTATGGGGATTACATCCCAATACATTAAGAGAATATGCCGATGAAGGGAAAATCAAAAGTATCAAAAACGAAGCAGGGCAACGATTGTACGATGTCCAGTCTTACGTCAATGGTGCAGCTAGAGCTTCCCTTGTTTGCTACTGCCGAGTCAGTTCAATCAAGCAACGAGATGACCTTGAGAGACAAGTCAGCTTTATGCGCGGATTCTATCCAGAGGCAGAAATCATCAAAGACATCGGTAGTGGGCTTAACTTCCAAAGAAAAGGACTTAGAGCCATACTGGACAGATTATTGTGGGGAAATAAACTCACAATTGTTATGTCCACACTGGACAGATTATGCCGATTTAGATTCGAGCTTATACAGTACATGGTCGAACAAAACGGTGGCAAAATCTTGGTTCTCGACCAAACTGTTCACAGTCCCGAATCAGAACTTACAGCAGACTTGTTATAAATACTTCACATCTTCTCTTGCCGAATGCCCGGACTCAGGAAGTACGCTCAAAAAATCAAAGAAAGTGCGGATTTATCCAACAACAGAACAGAAGAAACTGATGAAACACTGGTGGGGAGTATCTCGGTTTGTCTTCAACCAAACCATTAAATATCTACAGGAACCAGATAGAAAAGCTAATTGGAAGGCTATCAAGACCGGAATCATTAATGATTTACCAGAATGGGCTAAAGAAGTCCCCTACCAGATTAAATCAATAGCAGTCAAAGACGCTTGTGAAGCCGTTAAAAATGCTCAAAGAAAATATCAAAAAACTGGGGAAATCCAGAAAGTAAAATTCCGTTCCCGTAAAGATAAACAGCAATCATGTTATATTCCTAAGTCAGCCATTTCAGAAAAAGGAATATATCACACAAAATTAGGGCAAATACGCTTCACCGAATCACTGCCCGACAATTTTGGGGATAGCCGATTAGTATCCAGAAATGGACAATACTATTTAGCTATTCCCCATGAGGTGCAACGATGCGAATCCGATAACCAAGGACGCATTGTCGCCCTAGACCCCGGTGTTAGAGATTTTCTGGCACTATTCTCGCCTAATAGTTTTGGCTCAATCGGGAGTCAGGATATAGGTAAAATCCAACGATTATGCTATCACCTTGATGATTTAATTTCTCGTTCTACCAAAGTTAATGCTAAAACCAGAAACCGTTATCGAAAAGCAGCTAATCGACTAAGAAATAAAATCAGGAATTTAGTAGATGAACTTCATCATCAAGTTGCTAGATTCCTAGTTGATAACTTTGATGTGATTCTTTTGCCTACTTTTGAAGTGTCAGAAATGGTTCTAAAAAATAGCAGGAAGATTCGCTCAAAATCTGTTAGACAGATGCTTAACTGGTCTCATTACCGATTTAAGCAATTTCTCAAGCATAAGGCTTTTGAGATGGGTAAATTAGTAATAGACTGCTGTGAAGCCTATACGTCGAAAACAGTTAGCTGGACTGGTGAATTAATACATAACTTAGGTGGAAAAAAAGTCATTAAATCCAAGATTGATGGCAAGACGATGGATAGAGATATTAATGGCGCACGAGGAATTTTTCTTCGTGCTTTGGGAGATACCCCCTCTTTAAGAGACTCTCTTAGAGTGCATTGTTAATGTATGTTAGCAAAAAAGTATCGGTATGCAATGAGGTCAGTGTGCTATTAAATACCTACGATCCCGAAGGCTTCTACGACGAACTATTCTTGGATGATGGTCAACCTCGTCCCCACTCGTCCCCTTTAATCAAATGGTTGCAGAATCTGCCACCCCGAGAACTTCAACAACACCGGGAAACCGCTCAGTCGGCCCTGTTTGAATTGGGGGTGACTTTCAATGTCTATAGTGACAATCAAGGGGTGGAAAAAATCTTTCCTTTTGATATTATTCCCCGAATTGTCGCAGCTGAGGACTGGGATTATTTAGAAAGAGGCCTGAAACAACGCATTAAAGCTCTCAATCTTTTTCTCTCCGATATCTACAATGACCAGTTAATCATTAAAGATGGTATTATTCCCCCCGAATTAATCGCCTCGGCGACGGGATTTCTGAAACCCTGTCTGGGACTGAAACCGGCTGGAGGTATCTGGTGTCACATCACAGGGACCGATTTAGTCCGCGATAAAGATGGTCAGTGGTACGTTTTAGAGGATAATTTGCGGGTTCCTTCTGGTATTTCCTATGTCCTCGAAAATCGTCGGGTAATGAAAAGCACCTTCCCCGATATTTTCCAGACCATGAATGTTAAACCTGTGGATGATTATCCTTCCCATCTGTTGGAAACTCTCCTTAATTTAGCACCGCTCCAATTACCTAATCCCACCGTGGTGGTTTTAACCCCCGGAACCTATAATTCTGCCTACTTTGAACATTCTTTTATCGCCCAACAAATGGGGGTAGAATTAGTGGAAGGGCGTGATTTAGTCGTCTTTGATGGTTATCTACAAATGAAAACCACCAAGGGATTAAGACGGGTAGATGTGGTATATCGTCGCCTCGATGATGACTTTTTAGATCCGGCGGTTTTTCGTCCCGATTCGATGTTAGGTGTACCCGGATTATTAAAAGTTTTTCAGGAAGGCCGCGTCGCTTTAGCTAATGCTCCTGGTACGGGAGTCGCTGATGATAAGGTTATTTATGCTTTTGTCCCCGATATGATTCGTTATTATCTGGGAGAAGAAGCGCTTTTAAATAACGTTCCTACCTATCTTTGTTGGCGAGAAAAGGACTTAGATTATGTCTTAAATAATCTCGATAAATTAGTTGTGAAAGCTGCCAATGAGTCGGGAGGTTATGGGATGTTAGTCGGTTCCCAAGCTACCTCGAAAGAACGAGAAGAATTTGCCCCACGCATTGCCGCTAATCCCCGCAATTATATCGCTCAACCGGTGTTAAGTCTTTCTAGGGTTCCAACTTTAATTGACACGGAAATTGAAGGTCGTCATGTGGATTTACGTCCCTATATTCTCCATCGGGGCGATGAAATTTATGTGCATCCCGGAGGTTTAACTCGCGTAGCTTTGAAAAAGGGTTCTTTAGTGGTTAATTCTTCTCAAGGTGGTGGCAGTAAAGACACTTGGGTTTTAACCAAGTAATCAGGACAATAATCAAAATTTTGGTGGGTTAGTAACCCACCCTTACCTTTTCACTTTTTCCCAGTTAATTATGCTTAGTAGAGTTGCTGATTCAATTTATTGGTTAAATCGCTATATTGAACGGGCGGAAAATGTCGCCAGGTTTATGGATGTTAATCTTAATTTAATGTTAGATGTACCTACCAGCGTTTTGCAACAGTGGGAACCTTTGGTTTTAACCACGGGAGATTTAGAACAATTCAAGAAACGTTACGGCACAGCCACCGCAGAAAATGTGATCAATTTCTTGACATTTGACACGGAATATAGTAACTCAATTATCTCTTGTTTGCGCTGGGCGCGAGAAAATGCTCGGTCAGTTCGTGAGATTATTTCTTCGGAAATGTGGGAACAGGTTAATGGTTTTTTCTTGATGGTAAAAGATGCTTCCTCTTACCATCCTCAAACTACTTTACCTAACTTTTTTACTCAAGTTAAATTGGCTAGTCACCGTTTTGCGGGGGTAATGGATGCGACGATGACTCATAATGAAGGTTGGCATTTTGGCGTTATGGGAAGATTACAGGAACGCGCCGATAAAACCGCCAGAATTCTTGATGTTAAATACTATTATCTCTTGCCTTCCGCTCAATGGGTAGGAACTTCTCTAGACCAAATTCAATGGATTGCTTTACTGCGGTCTGTGAGTGCCTACGAAATGTATCGTAAATGTCAACGACGGATTACTCCTAGTGACGTGGCCGAATTTTTAATTCTTAATCGAGAGTTTCCTCGTTCAATTCACTTTTGTCTGCGGGAATTAGACCACTGTTTGCATCAAGTTACTGGGACTCCCATAGGAACTTGGGGGAATTCCGTAGAAAGAAGTTTAGGGCGACTTTGTGCGGAAATGGGTTATCTAACTATCGAGGATATTATTGAAATGGGATTGCATGAATTCCTCGACCATATTCAAAAAAGAGTTAATGATGTGGGAATAAAAATGACGGAAACTTTCTTTGTTTTTAATCCCGAACTTGCCCCACCTCTGCCAGTAAATAACTTTCAATATCAATCCCAATTAACAACTTAATGCGTTATCACATTCGGCATCAAACCAACTATTTCTATAATCAACCCGTGATTTTATCGCCCCATCTGCTGCGCTTGCGACCAAAATCCGATGGTGGGCAAACTTTGCGAGAGTTTACCCTCAAAATTAACCCAGAACCTTTAACAATAACTAATATTATCGACCTCGATGGCAATTCTTGTTTACAAATTTGGTTTAATCAACCGACGGAAGAATTATTGATTGATGTGGTCAGTGAAGTAGAAACCCATGGGGTTAATCCTTTCCAGTATTTGTTGGAACCTTGGGCGACCTGTTTACCCTTTGATTATCCCATTTCTCTCCACAGTCAATTACAACCCTACAGACAATTTTATGGGTTAAATAATGACCCTGATATGGCAGCATTAGCCCAAGAAATTATGCAGGAAACCGAAGGACAGGTGCTATCTTTTCTATTTAATCTCAATGACAAAATTTACCGAAATTGTCAGCAAATTATTCGTCTTACCGGGGAACCCTACCTACCCGGAAACACTTGGAAAAATAAGCAGGGTTCCTGTCGCGATTTTGTGGTTTTATTTATGGATGTGTGTCGCTGTGTGGGATTAGCTTCCCGTTTTGTCAGTGGCTATCAAGAAGGGGATTTAGACCAAGAAGAAAGACATTTACACGCTTGGGTAGAGGTGTATTTGCCGGGGGGCGGCTGGAAAGGTTATGATCCTACCCATGGATTAGCGGTGAGTGACCGTCATATTAGCCTCGTTTCTAGCCCAATTCCCCGTTATTGCGCCCCAGTAGAGGGAAATGCTCGGCCGGTTAGTCTCGGTCATCAAGTGATAGAATCTCAGCTATCATCGACAATTGCGCTCGATTTGTTATCCTGAGGGGAATTTTTTATGGCTAAAGGATTCGGCACAGCAACAAAAGGACATTTAGGCTATGTTTTATTGTTGTGTCCTACTGCTAACACCTATGCGGCTAATTATAGTTTAGATGGGGAAGGAGACGAGTTTATTGGGGTTACTAATATGTTAGAAATGGCGCAAGTTTGGACTAAAAAAAATGCGGCGCGTGAGGCAATAATTAAATATGCAGATTTTTTGATCCAACAGTTAGAAGAAACTCCCCAAGTAAATATTCAGATTAGAAGTTTAAAGCGTTTAGCTAACGGCAAGTTGGTTACGGAAGTCTTAGAGGAGTTAACTTTTGAACAAAATTCGGCTTCTCCTAGATAGGGTTTGCGGCAAAAAGTTTTTCGTGGGGGCAGGGTGTCGGGTATCGAGCAGGACTCTATCGCTCATAGAGATCCTCCCTTTGCCAATCCCTTTTACCCGGTTGTGATGGGCGGTTTTCGAGACTGGCGATAAAGGCCTTTTCTCGCTCCCAAGCGCTCAAGTTCGGGGTGGGAGAGTTGACGGAAATTATGTGTTGGTCAATCGCCTGTCGGATGATCTCGGCCTCACTCAGTCCCGTCTGTCGGGCCTTCTCTTTCAGTAAATTATTCTGCTCGGCTTCGATATAAATTTGCTTGCGGATTTTGCTGACCATAGCTGGTTGAAGTATATACATTACATTATACATTACTATAACCGTCGTGAATCGTAATCGCCAGTTTTTCTATATATCTGAATTCACTTATTATATATCTACTACAATAGCCGAAAACCCTTATTTATCAATGGATACACCCATTAACCTTTCTTAATCTACCCATGTTTCTTGTGATATTTCTTAATAGACATGGATAGAGTATATTGGCTAGAATTTCCTGACCGTCATTCTCCTGTCCAAGAAAAGTAGATTTATTCAGCTAACCCTAGATAAGTAGCTGGTTATAATTAAATTAAAGATGGATTGTGGGTTCGATCCCCCCTGCCCCCCTTGATAAGGGGGGTTTCTGAGAACTTTTAACACCTACCTACTTAGAAAGCCATTTAAGTAATTTTCTATGGAGAGTTAAATTATGTCGTCAACTGCCTACGAAACTGATTATAATCAATGGCTAAAAGAGACGGTAAAACAGTTACAAGAGCGCAATTTTGAGCAGGTGGATTGGGATAATTTAATTGAAGAAATTGAGAGTATGGGAAAAAGTGATAGACGAGCTTTAATGAGTCTGTTAACCCGTCTTATCGAACATCTTTTAAAGCTGGCTTATTGGCAAGAAGAAAAAAAACGGTCAGGTAATCATTGGGCGGCAGCAATAGTCAATTTTCGCGCCCAAATTCAGCATCGTTTAGAAGATAGTCCCAGCTTACGGCCAGAATTAGCAGCTATGTATGATAAAGTTTATCCAGTGGCGATTAAATCAGTTTCTCAGCTTTTTTCCCTCAATTCAGACGCGCATATATCCCTCGAACAAACATTAGATGATAATTGGTTTCCCCCGGCTGAAAAATAGTTCTTAATTAGGAGTAATACTAAAGCTGAATAAATGTGAAATATAGACGAGGTAAGGGTTTTATTGTCCTGTTTTGCTCTCACAGGTGCAAGATTTTGAGAGAATCGTGGTTCAAAACCTTGGGTCTTCATCGGCCCGCGTCCTGTAGGGGCGAAGCATTCGGGCAATAACCTATCGGTGAAACCGGAGATTTTCTATCCGAATGCTTCGCCCGTACTTTTTCAGCAAACCCTAATCAGTTTTTGAGTAACGCACAGAAAACGGGTTTCTCCGAGAAACCCGTTTTCTACTCATGCAAAAGGCAAAAGGGGGAATAAATAATCAGTTTTTAAATAACTGGATTTAGTATCAACAGCTGACCCACGACTATAAAATTAACATCCATCTTGCGGGGGTATTACCCTGGTTAATACCCCCTATTTTTGGTCTGGTATAGTGTTAAGCTTCTCCTGTGATTGATAAACCCTCTACCCAAACGTAGGGACAAACACCACTGGGAGTAATAACTGCTTCCGGTTCCAGATAAACAATCGATTTGAGTAGTGTTAAAATATCTCCAGCTACGGTAGCGGAATCGATGCTAATGCGCTCATTTTTGTTCACTAACCAACCATCAAAGGGCAAAGAGAAGGAACCTTGTAGAGAATTAACTCCCGCATGAAGCGCCCGTAAACTATCAATTAAAACCACATTTTCTGCTGTTTCCAAAGAATAGCTTTTGGTTTGATTAGCACTAGCAAAAACGTGATAAAAATGGGGACTAACCATTACTTTTGCCCCAATGTTGCCGTTGCCAGTCGGTTCCGTATTCATCCGTTTAGCGGTAATCGTGCTATGGAGAAAATTACTCAAAATCCCCTCTTTAATTAATTCCACACGACGGGTGGGAGTGCCTTCACTATCAAAAGTTTCTGCGGAAACATTAGCCGGATGGAGGGCATCATCGCACAAATTTAAGGCAGTAGCGGCGATTTGTGTTCCCAAAGATTCAGGAGTAGAAAGACTCTGTTTATCAAGGACATTTTGGGCATTAAACAGATTAGAAAATGCTCCGATTAGACTCAAAAAGGCGCGGGGGGCAAAAACCACCAAATATTTACCCGTGGTAATCGGTTGATAGTCCAGATGGCTAACAGTTTTGCTAATCGCTTCCTCGATACAACCATCGATATCTAATTTTTCCAGGCCCGGACTAACCCGAAAAGCACCGGCACTGCGGGGTTTTTTGCCTTCCTGTTCGGTTTTGGTGTATAAATACACGCTGGCATAACTACGCGCTTCCTGACGCATTGCCCCGTCGCTATTGAGATAAAAACGTCTGACCTGCTGTTGTCCCAAACCGTTATAGGGAACACTGGCAATAGCCGGATGGGCCGTTAGTAAGGATTTTTCGGCGGCCAATAACTTATCGATGAGAGTGGATACAGGTGCTTGATTAGACATTTCGCTGGCCACTTCTGTGGTAGGTGCGGTGGCAGCGGGACTAAAATCGGGGACATTTTCCTTAACCCCAAAAAAGCTGGCTTCTTGGGCGGTTTTTAGGGCTAATTGCAGTCCCACCGGGTCCACATCGGTGGTCGAGGTGACACCTACTTGATTATCCTGATTCCAGACGCGAACGATAACGCTGGAACGATTGGAAGCTTGTACCTGTTTCGGTTCCCCTTGAAACACATCCACATCGGTTTCATCCACAGAAGAACCATAGATGTCGTATTTAGCAATTCCTAAAGCTTGGGCGCTAGAATTAGCGATTTGGGCGATATCTTCAACTTTTTGCATAGATTTTTTTTGGTGTTGGAGGATAGGTGATAGGGAAGTGGGGGAATGGGGGAATGGGGGAATGGGGAAATTTCAACTAAAATCCCAACATTCAACATCTTCTAACTGATAACTGAAGAGAGATGCGGCCAGGTGGTGACGATAAAGACGATAACGGCAGCCGTGGCCAGCATAGCTTTAGCAACGTGGCCGATAACCGTACCGACGACGATACCGACACAGACTTTTAGGGATTGTTGCAAACGGGGGGTTAATTCCAAATCGCGACGATAGGCGTATTCTCCCAAAAAAGCCCCCACCACAGGACCGATAAATAGGCCGATAATTGGGCCGCCAATGGGTAAAGCCGGTAAAAGCCCGAATATTCCCGCTAATAAGCCCACTACTAGCCCGATTTGACTCCAATTGCTCGCCCCAACTTTTTGCGCGCCGAGATAACTAGCGAGGAATTCCACCCCCAGACTAAGGAGAAGGATAACAAAGGCCACGGTTAAAGCGACCCCCATCCCCGCGAATTTGGTCACAAAACCCCACACCACCATGGCGATTAAAATCAAACTCATGCCGGGGATAGCGGGCAGCAGTTCGCCAATTATCCCCACTATCATGATGGCGATGAGGAAATAGTAGAGAATTACTAAAGCCATGATTAGCGACCGCCAACGGTAATAGAATCGACTTTTAAATGGGGTTGACCAACGGTGACATAAACGCTACCACTGACGGAACCGCAAAAACCCGCCGCTAGACCTAAATCTTGGGAACACATAGAGATTTTATTCATAATCTCGTTAGCTGAACCGATTAAAGTCGCGCCTTTTAGGGGTTTAGTCAGGTTGCCGTTTTCGATAAGATAAGCTTCCTCGACAGCGAAATTAAATTCCCCGGTCGCCCCCACACTACCACCGCCCATTTTTTTGCAATAAATGCCTTTATCGATGGAATTAAAGAGATTATCGAGGGTATATTCCCCGGGGGCGATGTAGGTATTCCGCATCCGACTAGCAGCCGCATAGGTGTAGTTTTGACGGCGACCGCTACCTGTGCGGGGATGGCCGGTTTTAATTGAACCAGTGCGATCGGCAATGAAGTTTTTTAGGATACCATTTTCAATTAGGAGAGTACGCTGGGCCGGCATTCCCTCATCGTCCATATCGATAGTACCGAAAGCTTTATCGGATAATCCTTCGTCCCAAGCCGTCAGATTTTCGTGGGCGATTTTTTCGCCTTTTTTATCGAGAAAGGGCGTGGTTTTTTGTTCAATTTGCGTAGTTTCTAGCAAATGACCACAAGCTTCGTGGAAGATAACACCGCCAAATTCATTGGCCATGACGATGGGATAACTGCCAGATTCTACATAGTCAGCGTAAAGCATTTTACCCGCCGATTCGGCCACTTCTGCCGCCGATTCCTCGGCATTCCAAGTCCGCAGAAAATCGGGATTACTGGTACTACCCACCCGTTTACCAATGCTAGAACGATTAGTTCCATCGGCACAGAGGAGATTATAGCCCACGGATTGGGTGAGGCGAATATCCCGGGCAAAAGTGCCGTCACTAGCGGCAACTAAAATTTCTTGCCAATCGCGAAAATAAGCGGCGCGACGAGATTGGACGTGAGAGGCTTTCTGATTGAGGTGAACGTTAGCAGTTAGGAGAATATCACCCATTTCTCGCAAAGAACTGCAATTATTCAGCCAAATATCTTTATTTTTGACCGTGGCATAATCCCGGAACATTTCCAGATTGATTTCGGGAATATATGCGTTAGGACTGGGTAGGTTTAAACCCAGAATCGATAAACCTTTTTCTAGGGCATTTTTTAAGCCTTGGAAGCTTAAATCGTTGGTACTGACATAACAATCAGCTTTACCGCGAAAAAGGCGGATTCCTGCCCCTGTAGATAGTTTCGGTGAGAGACTGGTGATGCTGTCATCTTCGGCTAAACAACTGATATAGTTGACTCTTTCGAGGAAAAATTCGATAAAAGTTGCCCCGGCAGCCCGTCCCAGTCCCAGGAGAGTGGACAAAGGGGCCGCCCAAGAGCTATCAAAGCGCTCCAGACTAGGATTATATTTCAGGGTGGGGAGTTCTTTGGAGATGAGTAGAGTGGGTGACATAAAGCTCGTTTATCAGTTAATCTGCTGGTTTCTAGTCTAACAGCTATCAGTTTTTTCCGTCTGGGGGTGGGTTAGCGTGGCCCAACCCTGCTAAATTTTTCTCCTTCATATCTCTTAATAAAAACCTTGATTCGATCGCTCATCGCCCGCAAGATTAAATAAAGAGCGACTCAGGATAAAAATAATGGCCACAGCGACACAATTCTTAAACATTTCTGACTTGACAAAAGATGATTATTGTGTATTCGGTTTAGCGATTTGTTTTCTCAAACAGGAGGGAGAATTAGAAAAAGTGGCGGTGTTAGAACCGATTCCCTCGGCAGCTCTAGAGGCAATTGTCAAAGGGATTCCCACTTCCTACGAATTTGCCCGCGCCATGGCTTTAGGAGAGGTTTTTCAGGACGATAATCCTCAAATACCCAGTAATTTTCCCGATAATGCCCAATTATGCGAGAATTTTGTCGAAAGGGCGATTGCGGCCACTCGCACCTATAAAAATCAACCCCACCTGCAAGGGTTAATCCCCTTGGGCAGCCAAAAAGACGATTTAAACTTTTCCCTAGAGAAAAAACGCATCTTAAATGCTGTTCATGTGGTGCGGACGGAGGATAACGTCAAACAACATTCTCACACCCATAAGGTTTTGTAATCAAGGTTAGTTCGGGTTAGGGAAATTTGGCAGTTTTCCCTGATTCCGAACTCAGGTTATAAGTAGTTATCTTAAGAGTGAGGTGTAAAGTTGGGATTTTGAGGAAGTCGATGCCCAATTAAGTAGGGAGGCACAATTATTTGTAGGATGGGTTAGCGGTAGTGTAACCCATGCGGGCGTTGGGTTTCATACTTCAACCCAACCTACGTTCATCTTATATTTAATTCCACCCACCTACTTAACAACTGCGTGTAAGCATCTCACCGAAAAGCAAATGCGCTCCGGGGTTTGGGGGGTAGAACCCCCCAAAAGCTTGAATTGAGTCATAAAATCGAAAGTAACGCCCAATTTTCAAAGAGAGGTTCCCTTGAAAAACCCCAACTTAGTAGATTTATAAAAATGAGATGCACCCAATTATTAAGGCAATGCTACACATAAATTTTTGCTGACTGAATAAATATCTTCAAACAAATAATCCCATTGATGTTCTAGGTGTCTAGCAATGTGGTAAGCAAGCAAAGGTGGCACAGCATTACCAATTAGTTTGTAACCATCCGTAGCCGAAAGTGAATATTTTTCATCTCCCTTGTTTTGTTGACGCACAAATTCAAAATCATCGGGAAAGGTTTGTATTCTCGCACATTCCCGCACAGTTAAACGTCTCATTTTTAACCCTGCTTCTAACTCATTAACTATCTTTCCCCCTAATTCTAAAGATAATCTCCTAAATTCAATATTGCCGTGATGTTCCGAGCGAATAGTCGGACCTAAACCCTGTAAATTAACCTCGATTTGTCCCTGAGTTTTACCATAATGTTTAGCTTTTGAATAGCTTTTTTGTGAGAGGTCAAATAACTCATCTTCCGGTTCTGCTAAACCTGATAATATCTGACCCACTGTACTGTAAGTTTTAAGAGGATATATTGAATCAAACAGATTTAATTGATGCTTAATAACTTGATGGGTTGGACGCGGAAAAATATCATGATTTTCTAGATGTGCTATCGCTGTCGCTTTTAAATAGGTTTTATTTAAACCGATAAAGATAATTCTTTCCCTAGTTTGGGGAATTCCATAATCGGGAGCAAAGAGAAGTTTAGGGATAACTATATATCCATCTTTACCAATGGCACTAAAATCATCTTCAATTATATCTTTAACATTAGCCAAAGAGATTAAACCTTTGACATTTTCAGCAATAAAAACTTTAGGTAAGGTTAATTCAATAACTTTTTTCATCCAATAATAGAGTTTCCCGCGATTATCCTGAAAACTATCTTCACTCTCGTCTAGCAGTTTCCCCGTGTGACTTTTATGAGAATTAAACCCCTTTCTTTTTCCTGAAACACTAAAATCTTGACAGGGAAAACCTCCCGTTACTACATCGATATTACTGGGAAACTGAAACTCGCCTTTTTCTGCTTGTTTGACTAAATCTACAATACTCCCCAAGTGAAATACATTTGTTTTACCCCTTTTTTCAAAGTAGGGAATCCAAGCATTATGGGCAGCTTTAGTTATATCATTAGCAAAGACAGTTTCAAAAGTAGTGCGCGGTAGTTTTAGCCATGGTTCCCGTCTTTCTACTATCCAATCTCGATGAATATTTTCATTAACACAGTCTTGGTGTACCCAAAAACCTCCCTCTAATCCTAAGTCCATTCCCCCGCAGCCAGAAAATAGAGATAAAACTCGCTTTTGTTGCCTATTCATCACTATTGATTAAATGAGTCATTCAATAATATCATACTTATAATCAACTCGATCGAAAGGGATTAATTAAAGTTAGTTGATTGGATATTATTAATCCATCCTGCATATCTTCAGAGTAAAGAATATTAGCCTCGGCTGCTAAGGCACTAGCTACAATTAAACTATCCCAAAAAGAAAACTGTATTGAGTACGAAGATTAGAAGCGGATTCAAGAATTGTTAAGTTAAATTCTACCACTCGACAACGATTGTAAAGCTCTCGATTGATAGAGCTAATCCTCTCTTCCTGAAAATTAGCTTTTCTAAGCAAATTAACGGAAATTTCATTAATAACTTGAGTGCTAATAATCAAGTTTGACTCTTCAGTAATAGAAGTGGCAATAATGCGCTTTCTTTCTCTTTACAAAACTTCTATTCGTTGATCCTCAAAGAACCGATAAAGTCAAATGTTAGTATCAATAAAGCTGTTTAACATTTTTATTTACGATTGGCGATTATAAATTTCATCACGAGAGAGAAATCCAGAGACTTTAACGGAATTTTCGGTTAAATCATCGATAATTTCCTTATTTTTGAGTTCTGAATTCGTTCTAGTCGTCGTTTGTTTGATCACAATAACTTGAACTTCGCTGTCTTCCGTCAAGTCCTGTTGGTATTCTTCGGGAATTTCGATAATACCTTGTTTGATTTTGGTTTTAAATTCTACTGCATTTAACATATTGCTTCTCTCGATCGACTGTCTATAAGATTAATTATAACAAACCTTGGTTAATCCCAACAGTTCCTTCGGATCAAAGGTCCGCATATTGGCATTGAAACTATTCTTTATTACTGGGTGAGCGCATCTCAAACGCTATTGATAATTAACCGATTGTGTGATAGACCTGCCTATAGGAATGTCAAGTGATAATAGGCAATCAGAATAGTGACAAACTCGACCTATTTGGTCGATTGTTACTTAACAATTGAGACGGCAAATTCTACTCAAATATGCCTGAATCGTGGGCAAGCAACTCACACAAAGTTAATTTTACCAAGGATTGTTAAGATGCGCTTACGCGCTTACCCTGTACCCCGAATAGGGTATTCTATGAAGATAGATCAGACAGTGGTGCAATTCAGACTTGAATTAGCGCAACTCTTACACGAGAGTGAGATAATGGAAATATATCCCCCAG
The DNA here is from genome assembly GCF_027531875.1 of Microcystis sp. LE19-84.1B. Classification (NCBI taxonomy): domain Bacteria; kingdom Bacillati; phylum Cyanobacteriota; class Cyanophyceae; order Chroococcales; family Microcystaceae; genus Microcystis; species Microcystis sp. LE19-84.1B. The sequence goes on from NZ_JAPZSR010000004.1 coordinate 20,979, forward strand.
AATAATCCTGTAGATGGCATTACCTCGTTATCAAGTCACCCTTCAAGATCAATCCGGTTCTATTGGACAAGCTGAATTAACAGAAGCAACTCAAGATGATATGCCCTCATTAAAACGAGGAGAGTGCGAATTCTATTGGGAGTCTTTCTGGGAAAAAGCCGATTTTCAGTATCAGGCAATAGTTAAACTGACACTTAATGGAAAGTGTTTAGGTTTAGTTCATTTTTCGGCATTTAACGACTCTGTCGAAGATATTGAAGAACTTAAAAATAAGTCTCCAGAGTATATATTCATCGATTATCTAGAGAGAATTGATAAACAGACATCTTACAAGCCAGTGGGATTATGGTTAATCTGGTATGTAGTCAATATGGCATTGTCGCTATGTACTGGGGATTGTCATGAAACTTTGATTTTGCTGCACTCTCTCTCAGAGGCGATCCCCTATTATGAAAAGCAGGTTATGATGGAGGGTATGAATTGGGTAACACTAGCACCAGGAGAGGAAGGCTATGCTTTCAGGTTTACTAAACAAGGGGCAAAACAGTTTTGCGACAGAATCCAACAGCGATACAGCCCAGCAAAATTCTTTGAATGAAAAATATTTATCTGAAGATGCAAGTGACGTTATAAAAGCTGGCTCTAAATCTTACATGAATTATCGAGAACGGGCTGAATGGTTGAAAAAGTTAAAACAGCCGAAACAGGAAAACTAGGGTTAACTGTGATCTTTCAAGATAAAATTCCCCTGAAAAAGGGGAATTTTATTTATCTTGTCTGATGGGATTATTTAGGGCTTCCAGTAATATTCAGCAAACCCTATATACTGGTCATCATTCATGCCATCGCTAAAAGCGAGGGAAGAATGCTGACACCGAGTTAAAATGCTTGGTTTTTGTCATTTTGATGGGCGGAGTCGGACTCGAACCGACATGAGGGGCTGCCTCGCCACATTTTGAGTGTGGTGCGTCTACCAATTTCGCCATTCGCCCTTGGCATTAGCTTTATCATTATAACCCATTTTTGGCCCCTTTAACAAATTTTGATAATCGGGGGAACTGGCCCAACGATCAATTTCTCGCGCGCGCAGGACGGGGAGGGGATGGGTTAACTGTTGGGTTTGCAAACCCTTTAACATTTCGCCAATTTCCGAGGCACTGACGGCATCGTAGGACTTGGCCTGATCGATAAAAGCCTCTAAATTTAATAAGGGTGCGAGACTGGGGGAACCTCCGGCTAACTTCATTAACACCGACATGACGATTTTCGGGTCTTGAACTGCCAATAAAGCCGCTCGATCGCAACTAAACTCGGCGCAGCGCACCCATGCTAACATTCTCTCCTGTAGGGATCGTGCTAACATTGTCCCCCAATTGGGCAGTAATCCCGCCGCTAGGACCATAATATTGGCTAAAGTCAGATAAACGCCGTGTTCACATTTGAGATGACCTAATTCGTGGGCGATTACCGCTTGAATTTCTGCGGGAGTCAGCATTTCAATTAGGGAAGTGTGCATCACCATAAACGGTTTTTTGCCCCGCATGGCGAAGGTATAGGCGTTAGGAACGGGGTTTTGTTGAATGTATAATTGAGGTGGTTCTAAGTCGAGAATTCGGCAAGCTTCTAGGAGGAGATTGTGCAGGTCGGGTAATTGTTTTTCTCCCACCAAAACACTAGCAGCAATATTATTTAAGTAAAAGAATTCCTCAGCGACGGAACCTAATAAACTTCGCACGGCTATATCTAACCCAGGCAACTGTTTAAGGGAGTTAGTGGCCTCTAGGTCGATGGGATGCCTAAAATCATTGGCTTTTAAGCCGAGTAATAACTGTTTTGATAATTCCATATTCTTATTCATTTAACCAAGCTTTGACGCGTTCTAAACTTTTCCAATCGGGTTTTCTAGCCAAACCATCGGCGATATTTTCATCCACTTCTTGGCGAACTTCTTTGTTTAAACTAACTAATTGTTGCACCAGTTCGATATGTTCCCTAACTCCGGCGGTTTTGGTTTCTAACATAGCCAAAACCAAATTGATCCGGTTTTGGGGGGAAACTTTATCGAGTTTAACGGCTTTTTGGGCGGCTTTTAGAGCTAATTCCGGTTTATCGGTGAGCATATATAACCAAGCTAAACAGGACCAAACGGCGGCATTTTTCGGACTGCGATCGCTTAATTGTTTAAATTCTGGCAATAAACTGGCGGCGCTTTCTCCCTGTTGGTAGCGTTCTAAACCTTGTTCGAGGGTAAAATTGGCGATTTCTGTCATTTTCAGTGGCGGGGTTAATCAAGGAGCAAATTTAACGGTTATCGGCGTATTACACATTGTTAGTACAAATCACCTTTATCTAGTATTTTAGCAAAATTTGTCCCTTTGTCAGCAAAATTTTAAAAGACGATGCCCCGTTCTCGCCAGATCATCAATAGGCCACTCATCGAAACGAATAACATCACTGCTTGTTTAAATTGTTGGGGACTCATTTTTTCTAAAACTTTTTGTCCTAACCAATTGCCCGGCCAGGCCGCTAATCCTAACAATAAACCGTAACCGAGAAAAGGCAGATGTAAAACTCCAAAGGCTGCGTAGGCGATTAATTTCGCCACATGAACTACTACCATGTGAACGGATTTCGTTGCCACCATTGGTTCTTTAACTAGCCCATAGTTAATATAAAACAGGTTCATCATCGGGCCGGTACTACCGACTAATCCTGACAAGAAAGCGTAGATAAATCCCGAGGGCATAAAATACCAAGTTTTAATCTCAAAAAAAGGATTTTCTTGTTGGGGAAATAATTGTTTAAGCGAGGATAAAACCAGAAAGATTCCCAAAACTAGCGGCAACCATTTGAATTGTAAATGGGCAAAAACAAAAGCGCCGAGGGTAGATCCCATAATTGCCCCAGGTAGATACCACACCGTCGAGGGCCAGTCAATGGCGCGCCAATACATTCCCATGCGTTGGACGTTACCGATTAGCATCCCCGTGGTCAAAACCGGAGGAATGACGGCAGCATCGAGAAACCAACCTAAAACGGGGAGTAGAATCAGGGGGCTGCCCCCACCAGCAAGGGTACTAAAAAACCAAGCTAGACTACCTGCCAACATCAAGGTAACAATGATCATCGAGTTGTAAAGTTAATTCACAAAGAGTTACTTAATCTATTATGATATCTTCTTTGGGATCTTCGTCGGTATAATGCCATTCCACATTGGGCATAGCCTCGAAAGCTTGCCGGACGTAATCCTCCCAGAGTTTCCGCATTTTGGCTAGGTAGGGATCTCCCAAACGCAATTGTAACTTATGACGTAGGCTTAGGCTATTAGCTTCATACATACTCAAATAGATAGGCGGTCCGACAGAAATATTCGATTTCATGGTCGAATCGATGGAAAGTAAGGCACATTTGGCCATTTCCTCTAGGGGTGTATCATAGGTAATGGTGCGATCGAGAATCGGTTTACCGTATTTAGTTTCACCTATCTGTAAAAATGGCGTTTCTTTGGTGGCTTGAATATGATTTCCCTGGGGATAAATGAGGAATAATTGCGGTTCTTCTCCTTTAATTTGTCCCCCAAGAATAAAGTTACATTGAAAATCAATATTATCTTTTTCTAGCCAGGTTCTTTCCCTAGCTTGTACTTGACGACTTTTATCACCGATATAGTGGGCGATATCGTAGAGATGATTCAGAGAATGAAGACTTTTATCCTCTTGATTGTGCAGATCTCTTTTTAGTTCGTGAATCACTCCTTGGCTAATCGATAAATTCCCCGATGTGCAGACCATAATTACTCTTTCTCCCGACACCGAAAAGTCAAATAATTTCCGATAGGCCGAGATATAATCGACTCCCGCGTTCGTGCGAGAATCTGCCCCCATAACAATGCCAAAACGATTGATAATTCCTAAACAGTAAGTCATTTTCAGTTATCAGTGAACAGTGAACAGTAATCAGTAAACAGTAAACAGTAAACAGTAATCAGTAATCAGTAATCAGTAATCAGTAATTAGTAAACAGTAATCAGTGATACAGTAAACAGTAATTAGTAAACAGTAATTAGTGAAGATTGATCGGTGAATAATATCATTTAACTCTTAAAACTTAAAGCTTAAAAATTAAAACTGATAACTTAAAGCTTAAAACTGTTAACTTAAAGCTTAAAACTGATAACTGATAACTGATAACTGATAACTGATAACTGATAACTGATAACTGATAACTGATAACTGATAACTGATAACTGATAACTGATAACTGATAACTGATAACTGATAACTGATAACTGATAACTGATAAC
>NZ_JAPZSR010000046.1:0-3402 GCF_027531875.1 Microcystis sp. LE19-84.1B
TTTTGAGAGAATCGTGCTTCAAAACCTTGCGTCTTCATCGGCCCGCGTCCCGTAGGGGCGAAGCATTCGGGCAATAACCTATCGGTGAAACCGGAGATTTTCTATCCGAATGCTTCGCCCGTACTTTTTCAGCAGACCCTATTTAAGTTCTTAATTGCCCACTCCTCTACACCCCACTGCCCTCGAAACACATCTTTAACCATACTCAGGAGAATTTTTGCTATGACTACCCACCTTAACTCAGATCACAGTGTTTTCGATGCGGAAGGAGTCAAAGTTTTTTATAACGGGTTTCTCGCTCTTGTGGACGTTCATATTAAAATTCCCGCGCGAAAAATCGTCGCCTTTATCGGCCCGTCCGGTTGCGGGAAAAGTACCCTCTTGCGCTGCTTTAACCGAATGAACGATCTGATCCCCGGTGCCAAGGTGGAGGGAAGATTACTCTACCGAAATCAGAATATTTACGATTCGCAGGTCAACGCCGTCAAGTTACGGCGACAGGTGGGGATGGTTTTCCAACGTCCCAACCCTTTTCCCAAGAGCATTTACGAGAATATCGCCTACGCGCCCCGAACCAACGGTTATCAGGGAAATCTTGAGGAATTGGTCGAGTCTTCCCTGCGGCAGGCGGCGATCTGGGAGGAAGTAAAGGACAAACTGAAAGAAAAAGGAACGGCACTATCGGGGGGACAGCAACAGCGCCTCTGTATCGCCCGTGCAATCGCGATGAAGCCGGATGTTTTATTGATGGATGAACCCTGTTCGGCTCTCGATCCCATTTCTACCCGTCAGGTGGAGGAATTGTGCCTACAACTGAAGGAAAGTTACACGATCATCACCGTCACCCACAATATGCAGCAGGCATCGCGGATCGCCGACTGGACGGCGTTTTTTAACACCGAAACCGATTCGTCTGGGAAACGCCGGGGGAAATTAGTCGAATTCAGCCCCACGGAAGTTATGTTCGGCAATCCGCAAACCGACGAGGCCCGGGAGTATATTACCGGGCGATTCGGCTAATTGAAACGGAAAAAAGGCTGATAGTCTGTTTTTCAAAACCGTGCGCGGTTTGATCCCGAAACATCCCTTGGTATGAATATAAAAAACTGGATTTTCGCCATTTTGTTGGTTTTTGTCCCGATCTCGATCGCTGGGAATTTCCTCCATTGGGACGTGACGATCATTTTTCTGAGTGCTTGTCTGGCGATCGTTCCCCTGGCCGCTTACATGGGAAAGGCAACCGAGGAAATCGCCGTCGTGGTCGGACCGAATCTCGGCGGTTTACTGAATGCCACCTTCGGCAACGCTACCGAATTAATTCTCGCCTACGCCGCCCTAGAAGAGGGTTTGATCGAGGTGGTGAAAGCGACCATTACCGGTTCGATTATCGGGAATCTGCTGCTGGTAACGGGCGTATCGATGTTTTTCGGCGGCTTACGCTATAAAGAACAGAAATTCCAGCCCGTGACCGCCCGTTTAAATTCCTCGTCGATGAATCTCGCCGTCGCCGCGATCCTCCTACCCACGACCGTTCAATACACCTCCGCCGCAATCCAGGAGATCGTCCTACAGCGTCTCTCGGTAGCGGTGGCGGCGGTATTAATTTTTGTGTATGGTCTGAGTCTGCTGTTTTCGATGAAGACCCACACCTATCTTTACGAGGTGGGAGTTGCCGATCTCGATCAAGAGTCGGGGGAAACCGTAAGCGTAAAAAAGCCGAATCTCTGGCTGTGGGTGGGGATATTACTGCTGGTGACGATCGGGGTGGCGATCGAATCGGAATTATTGGTGAACACCCTAGAGGAAGCTACGAGCGAATTAGGATTAACAACCCTTTTCACAGGGGTGATCCTGCTGCCAATTATCGGCAACGCAGCCGAACACGCCACTGCGGTTAGGGTTGCCTTAAAAGACAAAATGGATCTGGCGGTTTCTGTCACCGTCGGTTCCAGTCTGCAAATCGCACTTTTTGTCGCACCTGTCCTCGTGATTGCGGGTTATTTCCTCGGTCAGCCGATGGCTCTCGATTTCGATCCGTTTGAATTGGTCGCCGTCGCCGTCGCAGTGTGGCTGACTAACTCAATCAGTAACGACGGTCGCTCGAACTGGCTAGAGGGTATATTACTGGTGGCGACCTACGCAGTGATCGCCCTCGCTTTCTTTTTTCATCCCGCACCGGGATAAGGCGATCGGTCGTCGGAAATACAGTTTCTCCATTGGGATGGGTAGTAGGATTCTCCTGTTGCCGAACCTTTGAAGGAAAAGCCGAACAAGGTATAACGAACGGACGAACCCGACGGCTATCTTAAGGAGAAAAACGATGATCGAGATTGTGATTGCGATATCTACGGGTGTAGCGGCATTCGTTGCCACCAACCTGGACGATATATTGATCCTGACGATTCTCTTCAGCCAAACGGGAAAACTCTTCCGTCGTCGCGATATCGTGATCGGTCAGTATATCGGCTTTATTCTGCTGGTTATTGCCAGTTTAGCGGGATTTTTCGGTTGCTTTCTCATCCCTACCCCATGGATTCGCTATCTAGGCCTCGTTCCTGTGATTCTCGGCATCGTTTCCCTTCTCAAAGAAGAGGAGGAGGAGGAAGAGCCGGAGAATGTGGAAGTGGACCTGGAGGATGCGAAAAATTCCCCCTTCGGTGGTTGGTTTGACTCGCGCACCTATAGCGTGGCTGCGTTAACCGTCGCTAACGGCAGCGATAATATCGGCATTTACGTTCCCCTGTTTGCCAGTAGTACCGTCACAAGTCTGATCGTTATCGTCAGCGTGTTTTTGATTCTGGTGGGGGTTTGGTGTGCAATCGCCTACGGGTTGACCAGCGTGCCGACCATCGCCACTATCCTAACCAGTCAGGGAAGTACCTTCGTTCCCTGTGTGCTGATCGGTTTAGGGATTTTTATCGTCAAAGAAAGTATTCCCCTCACGTTTTTGGCCTTAGCAATTAGTTATCTCTGGGCGATCATCGGTCGCAGTCAGGAACTTGCCAGAAAATAAAGTACCATTTATTTCCTGGGCAGAATAGTCCCATCCCAAGGGGGTAATTCTCAGGGTAATTCTGGCGATTGACGCTCCCATCGCACTCAGGCGAGGGATTGACAGGGTTTCATCGGTCTAGTGGTCTGTCAATTCTAAAATAACGGGTTGAGACAAGCAGGGGAAGCAGAGGGAACAGGGGTAGATTTATCCTTCAATTCAATCTTGACAGACCACTAGAGTATATCAGACTTATCTGAAATGACTAGATTGACATCCTCGCCGCCCTAAAAGTGCGGCGATTCCTAAACCTCACGATTTAAGTTTCTGCTTCCACCACCGTCGCATACCACAGTTAAAAAACCATGTACTGTCTTACACAGAGTCCACAGACTTTCGCCCCATTTCAG
>NZ_JAPZSR010000171.1:0-8791 GCF_027531875.1 Microcystis sp. LE19-84.1B
AGGAAACCATCCGCAAGTCAATAGAGGGAGAGGATGTCCTTAAAAGCCAAGGCTTTGAGTAATATCAAAGATATGCTAACAAAGGACGGGTAACTAGGAAGTCTAAGCAACAATCAACGGTCATATACGCCCTAAAACCAACAATCTTGTCTGGTGGGGATACAGCCAAGAGAGTTGAATAGACAAGGAAATAATAATTCCCATTATTATTCTACTAATGACAGTAGCCTAGTTACTCAGGAGCCGGATACGGCGAAAGTCGTAAGTCCGGTTTTGAAGCAGGGGGTGGGAAGGCGACTTCCTGCTCTACTGTAACACCCCCCCCACACCCTGTCCCTAGGAAAAACTTCTTCAGCCAACCCTAGTTAAGGCCTGCTCGATTCTCTGACTATCGAGGGAGCGGCCGATAAAGACCAAGCGAGTTTGCCGCATTTCTGTGGATTGCCAGGGTCGATCGAAGAAAGAATCAAAGCGATCACCGACTCCCTGTAACACCATACGCATCGGTTTATGGGCCACATTAACAAATCCCTTAACCCGATAGATTTCTTCTCGGGCCACCAATTCTTTAATCTTTTGGGTCAAAATTTGGGCATCTACGGGAGAATCGAGGCAAAACTGCACAGAATTGATCTCCTCATCGTGATCGTGTTCTTCCTCGTGATCATGATGACTAGGACGACTGGCTAAATTATCCTCGACGGCGGCATTAAATCCCAATAGCACATCGGGGCTAATTTGTCCATCGGCACAAGTAACTATTTTTACCGTCGATCGCAGTTGTGTTTTCAGCCAATTAATAATTTTTTCTAATTCAATTTCGCTGATGAGATCGGTTTTAGTTAAGAGTACCAGGTCAGCGCAGGCTAACTGATCCTCAAATAACTCCTCAATGGGGGTTTCGTGTTCTAAATTAGGGTCTGCTTGCCTTTGTGCGGTTAAAGCGTCCAAATCCGCCACCAGACGACCCCTAGCGATAGCAAAACCATCCACCACGGTGATTACTCCGTCCACCGTCGCACCGTTGCGGATTTCCGGCCAGCGAAAAGCTTGAACCAGAGGTTTAGGTAAAGCTAATCCCGAGGTTTCGATCAGCATACAATCCAACTGTTGCCGTCGCTCCAGCAATTTCTGCATGGTGGGGAGAAATTCTTCCTGTACTGTGCAGCACAGACAACCGTTGGTCAATTCCACAATATTATCGTTAGGGTTGTCATCGCAGGTCTGACAACTTTTCAACAAATCACCATCAATTCCCACTTCTCCGAATTCATTGACCATAACGGCCACCCGGCGGCCTTGATTATTTTGCAGTAGATGACGGATGAGGGTAGTTTTTCCCGCACCCAGAAAACCCGTGATCACAGTAACTGGAATTTTGTGCATAGATAGAGCGATCGTTCATGTTCCTAGATCAATGTATCAGACTCTCGGTCTAGGGTTGAGGGTTTCAGCGCTAATTCTTTAGGATTGCCCCACCAATTGCCGGACTGTCACAAACTAGCTGAAATTTTCCTAGTTAGTCGTTATTCTGGGAAAAGTTTCAGCCGGCTAAATAATCGCTGAAAAACTTTTGTGGGAGTGGATCATGTTACAACGTCTTTTTTTAGCCTTTACCCTCGCTTTTCCTCTTTATTTAAGCATCGCTATTCAACAGACTTCTCCTCTAGCTGATAGAATAAATCGCCCTTCTTCTCGCGGAATCAATAAAATTGAGCGGACAGTAAAAACTATCCAAAAGCAATTAAAACAAGAGCAGTCGGTTCAATTAGATTAATAAATTTGGTGAAAAAGAGGAGAGCTAAAACGGGTGCATCTCATTTTTGTAAATCTACTAATTTGGGATTTTTAAGGGGAAACTTTCTCCTAAAATTGGGCGTTACTTTCGGTTTTATCACTCAACACTAGGGTTGATTCATAGTAGGGTTGATTCATGAATCAACCCTACCCAAACCCCCCGTTGGGGACCAAACCCCAGAGCGCATTAGTTTTTCGGTGGGATGCTTACACGCGATTGTTCATATTTTTGTACTAATTTAAGAGTCACTGATAATTGCTAATTGTCGGTATTTCTGCAAATGTGGGATGCACTCGCTAAAACTCCTCTTTTTCACTTTTTACTTGACAAATTACTTGCTATTTGCTTCGGGGGTTGGTATTCGGGAACTAAATCTCGTAGGTACTTAACTAAGCCCTGACGGTCATTAACTTGAATAGAATTAAGCAGTTGCTCTAATTTGATTTGCAATTCGTCCCAAGCAAGAAAGTGTTCATGAGCGCAAAAAATCTTTGGATGAGCGGTGGGACAAGCTTTATCGGTATCGATTAATAATTCTTCGTAGAGTTTTTCCCCCGGTCTTAATCCCGTGATTTCAATATCGATATCTTGCCCTAATTCCAAGCCACTTAAACGAATCATCTGTAGGGCCAAATCGTAAATTCTTACCGGTTCACCCATATCTAACAGGAATACCTCACCCCCCTCAGCCATTGCTCCTGCTTGCATAACCAAACGCACCGCCTCCGGAATAGACATAAAATAGCGAATAATATCGCGATGGGTGAGGGTAATATTCTTACGTTGGGCAATTTGTTCCCGGAAACGCGGCACCACGGAACCGCTACTATCAAGAACATTGCCAAAGCGGACGATCGCGCAACGGGTGGCAGTGTCAGGTAAAGCGGCCAAAGCTTGTACAACTAACTCAGCACAGCGTTTACTGGCCCCCATAATGTTAGTCGGTCTGACGGCCTTATCGGTGGAAATAAGAACTAAATTACTAACTGAATTCTCGATCGCGGTCTGAGCGACATTTAAACTGCCCCAAACATTAGTGTAAACCCCCTGACTAGGATTGGCTTCCACAAGGGGAACGTGCTTATAGGCGGCCGTGTGATAAATTGTCTCAATCTGGTGTTGTTGGATGACTCGGGCCAGATGATTGCGGTCGAGAACATTGCCTAAATAGGCATACTTGCGTAAATCGGTATAATTTTCGCTTAAATCGAGATCGATTTTGTAGAGGGAAAACTCGTTTAATTCGTAGATTACCAGGCATTTTGGCTTGAGGAAGGCGATTTGTCGGCATAATTCCGAACCGATGGAACCGCCACCCCCGGTGACTAACACCGCTTTACCTGTGACATTTTTTCCCAAAAGTTCGGGATGGGGTAGAATTTCTTCCCGTCCTAATAATTCCGAGACATCGACACTGCGAATCTGATTGATGGCCGCTTCCCCCGATAAAATTTTTGAGAGGGGAGGAACAGTTTTAATGTCGATGGGTAAAGTTTCTAGACTTTCGATGATTTGCCGCTTTTTGGCCTTGGCTACGTTCGGAATAGCGAGAACAACCCAGTCAAAGGCCCGTTTTTGGTGCAGTAGTGTCAATTGAGAGGGGGGATAAACCCTAATGCCTTGGATCACTCGCTGCTGCAAATCGGGATTATCATCAATAAAAGCTAATAAACGATAGTGGGGGTCATTTTGTAGGGAACGTGCCAATTGACAACCCACAACCCCGGCACCATAGATAACAATTGTCGGTTCCCTATCCACACTACTGACGTAAATATTCAGACGGTGAAAGACAGAACGAATCAACAATCTCACCCCGATAACCAATACTAGGGTTAACAATGCGTCGATAATCAGGACTGAACGTGGCAAAAAGGCATCCCCTTGAAAGTAGGCAAGACTGATTAAAACCCCTGAACTATAGAGGACCGCTTGCAGTACGGAGGAAAGAAACTCTAATCCTGTATAACGTACTACGGGACGGTAAATACCTCTGAGATAGAAAACTAGAGTTTTAATGGCAATTAAGCCCAATATTTGCCCTAAAAAAGGTCTAATTTGCTGATATTCGAGGCTCAGATTCAACCTGAGAGAGAAGGCTAGATAGATGGTTAGACTAAAAATCAGGCAATCGGTGACAATTAAAAGAGAGCGCTTCGATGACCTAGATAGGGAATTAGCTAATTTAAGGATTTTGTTGGCCAGTTTTCTATACATTATCCAATTGATTAATTAATTTGGCTCTTCGTTACTTGGTATGATTCGATCAGGGGGCATAAATCGACTAAATCCTTATATGGCAAGAGACTCAATTGATTAGCTCGTTCTAGATAGAAAACAATTGGCAAAAATCGAAGCAATGTCTTTCTGTGTAAGGGTTTTATCCTTTATAACCCCCCTCCATTGCATAACACAAACCGAAGAACCATTAATTTTAAGTAAAATGATGTTTGGCTCTCCCCGACTTGGTGTGATAATCAGTGTTTATCGTTCCTAGTAGTCTTGCTAGGCAAGGCTTTGAAGACTATCTTTCCAGAAAATTACCCCTATTCTTCTCCCTTCCATACAGAAACGAGAAGAGCCAATGTTTTTTTTATAACAGTAGCGCTGCCCGTCTTTCCGGAAGATAATATCACCCAAACCCAACTATGTCAAGCGGCCGGATTTGTCAAGACTTTTTTCCTTTTACCAGCTTTTCATTTCTCCCCCAAAATTTTTTGCTCCCGCAAACTAGCCGATAAATGACCGCTAGTCAAGGGTTACAATCAAGAATTGATACAAAAATTTATCGAGTCAAGTTATGAGTAATCAGTACGATGCGATCGTGATTGGGTCGGGAATCGGGGGATTGGTGACAGCGACGCAATTAGCGGCAAAAGGGGCAAAAGTCTTAGTTTTAGAGAGTTATCTGATTCCGGGGGGCAGCGCAGGTTATTTTGAACGAGAGGGTTATCGTTTTGATGTGGGTGCTTCGATGATTTTTGGTTTTGGCAAAAAGGGGACGACTAACCTCTTAACCAAAGCTTTGGCAGCGGTGGATATGAGTATCGAAACCATTGCCGATCCCGTCCAGATTCATTATCATCTCCCGGACGGATTAGACTTAAAAGTTCATCGCGACTACGAACAATTTTTACAGGAATTAATTAGCCATTTTCCCGCAGAAAAAACCGGTATTCGGCGCTTTTACGATGAATGCTGGCAGGTGTTTAATTGCCTCAATAGTATGGATTTACTATCGCTGGAAGAACCCCGCTATCTGACTAGGGTTTTTTTCCAGCATCCCTTATCCTGTTTGGGATTGGTCAAGTATTTACCCCAAAATGCGGGAGATGTGGCCAGAAAATATATTAAAGACCCGAAATTATTGAAATTTATCGACATGGAATGTTATTGTTGGTCGGTAGTACCCGCCGATCGCACTCCGATGATTAATGCGGGAATGGTCTTTAGCGATCGCCATTACGGGGGAATTAACTATCCCCGGGGAGGAGTGGGACAGATTGCTCTCAAGTTAGTCGCGGGATTGGAAAAAGCTGGTGGTGAAATCCAGTATCAAGCGAGAGTGAATAAGATTATTTTAGATGCAGGACGGGCGATCGGAGTAAGATTGACCAATGGTAAGGAATATTACGCTAAAAAGATTGTTTCTAATGCCACGCGTTGGGATACCTTCGAGAAACTACTCCCCCCGGAATCTCTCCCCCGCAGTGAAAAAAATTGGCAAAAACGCTATCAAAAATCCCCCAGTTTCCTGAGTTTGCATCTGGGAGTTAAGGCCGATGTATTACCATCAGGAAGCGAATGTCACCATATTTTACTAGAAGATTGGGAAAATATGGAAGCAGAACAGGGAACTATCTTTGTTTCTATTCCTACCTTACTCGATCCCTCCCTCGCACCCCCGGACCATCATATCATTCATACTTTCACCCCTAGCTGGATTGATCAATGGCAAAAACTGCCCCCCCAAGAATATCAACAGAAAAAAGAGGCCGCTGCTCATCGTCTCATCGATCGCCTGAAAAAACTCTTTCCCAAACTAGATACAGGATTAGATTATATCGAAATTGGCACGGCCCGCACCCATCGCCGCTTTTTGAATAGAATCGATGGCAGTTACGGCCCAATACCGCGAAGAAAACTGTTAGGCTTATTAGGAATGCCCTTTAATCGCACAGCTATTCCTAATCTTTATTGTGTGGGAGATAGTACCTTCCCCGGTCAAGGATTAAATGCGGTAGCCTTTTCTGGTTTTGCTTGCAGTCATCTTCTATCGGTAGATCTGGGTTTACCTGGTCGCAGAGATTAAAAGCTGAAAATCAGGATTTTTACCAGCGAATTCGCAAACGGGAAGGTAAAACTTGACAGCGTTTCTCAGATGGATGAAGCGCATTTTTGCGACTGGAATCCTTCCTTCGGCAAGGTTTAATTTATACTTCACCTTGACGAGAAACGCTGTGGGATATTAAGTAGGGAGGCACAATTATTTGTAGGATGGGTTAGCGGTAGCGTAAAATGATTGGGCGTTGGGTTTCATGCTTCAACCCAACCTACGTTCATCTGATAACTGATAACTGATAACTGATAACTGATAACTGATAACTGATAACTAATGCTTACTCCCTTTGATTCCCCCAAATCTTTACATTGGCAGCAAAGCTTGCGATCGCCAATTATTCGTCAATTGGAGATATTTAGCTTTACAACGCAGTTTTTGACTTTTTTGCTCTGGGATCGTTTAACGGGGGCTAATAGGGGCAAAAAACGGCAAAAGAGAGCGAAATGGTTAGTTGATCGCCTCATGAATTTGGGACCAACTTTTATTAAAATTGGACAATCTTTATCGACGCGAGCAGATTTAATTCCGCTCGAATATATCGAACAATTAACCCAATTACAGGATCGAGTTCCCGAATTTAATAGTCAAGAAGCGATCCGAGTTATCGAAACAGAATTAGGACAAACCCTAGATAATTTATTTGAAAGTTTTACTGTTTCTCCCCTCGCTTGTGCCAGTTTAGGACAAGTGCATCGAGCGCAGTTATTAAGTGGGGAAGAAGTCGTTATTAAGGTACAAAGACCGAATCTAGAAGGACTATTTAATCTCGATTTTGAATTGTTGCATCGTCTCACCCGTTGGTTAAATATTTTCCCCGTGGTGAAAAAATATAATCTAGAAGCTATCTATCAAGAATTCTTTGAGCTACTCTTTCAAGAAATCGATTATATTCATGAGGGCAAAAATGCTGATCGCTTTCGGGAAAATTTTAAGAATTATCCCCAGGTAAAAGTCCCTTTAGTTTACTGGCAATATACCACCCGCAAGGTATTAACTTTGGAGTATGTGCCGGGGATTAAAGTTGATGATCGAGAGACTTTAATAGCTAATAATATTAACGTAGATGGGATTATTCAACTGGGTATCTGTTCCTATCTCAAACAACTATTACAGGATGGTTTTTTCCAATCAGACCCCCATCCGGGTAATATGGCAGTTAGTCAGGAAGGGGAGTTAATTTTCTACGATTTCGGCACGATGTTCGAGTTAAAGTCCGTCGCTAAAGATCAAATGATCGAAACCTTTTTCGCTATCTTGAGAAAGGATACAGAAACAGTCTTAAAAACTTTGATGTATATGGGGTTAATTGAACCCGTTAGAGATCTACAACCCATACGAAATATCGTGCAGTTTCTTTTAGATGAATTTCGCGATAAACCGGTAGATGTGAGGGTATTTGAACAAATTAGCGATCAAGTGTATTTAATGTTTAAACAGCAACCTTTTCGCTTACCCCCCCAAATGACTTTTATTATTAAATCTGTCACCACTTTGGATGGAATTGCCCGCTCTTTAGATCCCCAGTATAATTTATTAGCAGCTAGTCAACCTTTTGTGAAAAGTCTAGCAGTATCGGGAGGAACTACCAAGACAATGCTTATCCTAGCTAATCAAGCGCGCACTTTTCTTAAACAACAATGGCAAAAAGGTAATAAAAACGAGAGAATGATCCGTCAATTAGAGGAAAAAATCGAGCGAGGAAATTTAGTTTTTCAAGTTAAGTCACGGGAAAATGAACGACTTCTGAAAAGAATTTATCTGGGAATTAAAGTATTAATTAATGTCTGTCTATTGGGATTTAGCATTATCTCAGCCATATTTTTATTAGACAGCAACTATAGCAAACTAGCTATTATTCCCTTCAGTCTAGCGGGGTTATTTGGTTTATTTTTTCTGCGTTCTTCCATGGCTTTATTGATTCAGGAAAGATTAGATAAAATGCTAGAAAAGTAAATAATTATCATTTTTAATTAGTAGATGGTTATCGGCGAAAATTTCTACCAGAGGATGTATATTTATAATTATTGCGCCTTTGATTTGTATCAGAAACCGGTTATCAGTCTCGCTATTCTAGGGGATGAACGAGTAAATTGGCGACCAGATTCCTATAATTATACTATCGCTGGCTGTGAAGTGACTCTCAAATTCCCAACAGTCAAATTACTGGACTATGAGGAAAGATGGTCAGAACTAGAGGTAAGTAGCAATCTCTTTGCTATAATAGTCATGGCACACCTGAAAACAAAAGCGACTACCGGGAAGCTGCCACAACCGGAACAGTGGAAGTGGAAGTTAATCAGGGGATTATATGAAAAATAGTTCGAGAGAGAACGGATAATTAAACTGTTTGAAATCATCGACAATATGATGACTTTATCCCCTGAATTACAGTCAAGTTTAGAGAGTAAAATTAAACAATTTGAGGAGGAAAGAACCATGCCTTTAATGAGTAATATGGAGTTACGAGGAATCGAACGCGGTAAAGAAATTGGCAAGGAAATTGGAGCGTTAGAAAATGCTCGTGATTTTGTGAAAAAAGTTTTGGAATCTCGCTTAGGTGAAGTTCCTTTAGATGTGGAACAATACCTGAATAAAGTTTCGGTACTATCTACATTACAAGAGATTGTTAAATTAGCAGCTACTGCTAATTC
>NZ_JAPZSR010000428.1:0-6758 GCF_027531875.1 Microcystis sp. LE19-84.1B
AGCCGTTAAGAATATGGTCAAAAACCCGAAATTATCTCAGGCAATATCTGATGTAAGCTGGGGAGAAATAACCCGACAATTAGCCTATAAATGCCGTTGGTACGGCAGAAATTACATCGAAATAGATAGATGGTTTCCTAGTTCTAAAAGGTGTAGTAATTGCGGGTATATTGCCCTTGAAAATGCCGTTAAATGTTCGAGAATGGGATTGTCCAGACTGTGGGACTCACCATGACCGAGATATTAACGCTAGTAAAAATATTTTGGCCGCAGGGCTTGCGGTGTCAGTCTGTAGAGCGACCATAAGACCAGAACAGAGTAAAACTGGGGCGGCAGGTGCGAAAAATCCTTCGGGAAAGAAGCAGAAACCCAAATCGTGAGGTTTGGGAATCGCCGTCCGTTTCACGGCGGCGAGGATGTCAAGGAAAAAATCAGGTTAAGAGGAAGCCTGAAGTCAATTATATTAATTTGGGGAAATTTGGGGAAATTGGGTTTTGGGGGATTGTTCAGTAATCAGTAATCAGTCAGGTTCTTCGTTACTAGGTCCGGAGTGAACTGAAAACTCACCACTGATAACTCACCACTGATAACTCACCACTGATAACTGATAACTGATAACTGATAACTGATAACTGAAGTTACCGACGCGGAACGAGATTAATCCGGCCTTCGTCCATTTCATCCATGAGTAACTCTAGGGCCTCGTAATCCACATCGGAAACGTAGCCAAGACGAGCGAGGAGTTCATTAATTCCGTTTTCGATTTCTGGCGTGATTTGACGATAATATAGGGCTTGTTCCACTAATTGGCGGATAGTCGGCTGGGTATCCACAATTTCCTTACTCTAGTTCAATAAATCTAGTTTCTGTATCCTGCTTTACTTTATTTCAGCAAAAATACCAGTATAATGCTGGTTCATCATCAGTCATTCGGGATTAGAGCTTAAACCTAACGACTTTCCCCTGGTATTCGCCCTAATAAGCCTTGATCACTGTTCCTCTTGACTCCCCGGATCATCAGGTTAACCTAAAAGTGGTTCCTTCCCACAGGGGAAAGATTAAAAAAAGATTAATCTTTTCAGGAGAGAGGAAATTTATCGAGACCGGGGTTGCAAAATCAGAAAGTTAGGACATAATAGCGGTATCTGATCTCCAGTTAAAAGGTTCATTTATGAATTTCAAAGCCCAGCCATGAAAAGTCCTGTAAAAGTCCCGGAAATTGCTCTATTTGAGCCAAACGGCTATATTACCGCCGCTAACGTCCTAGAATTTCAAGAGCAGCTCACCAATCTGGTTAACCAGAGTCGCTCTATCACTTTTCTCGTGGATATGAGTAGGGTGGAATTCCTCGACAGCGCTGGATTAATGGCTTTAGTTACCGCCTTTCGTCTGGCTCAAAGTCAAGAAAAATCCTTCAATATCTGTTCTATTCCACCTTCAGTCAAGATTATCTTTGAATTAACCCAACTCGATCGGGTTCTCTCGGTTTTCCCTAGCCGTGCTGACTTTGATGCTGTTATCACCCTCCCCCAAGCGGCCTAAGCAGACAAAATAGGGTTTCTCGCCGCAATTTCTCGGCTACAATCTCAATTCTCCCCGTAAATCACCTCTTGACCGGGCAGATTCCCATTTGTACAACCGACTCCTCAGGACAACAATTTTTCTCAAGGAGAGCCATTATACTGTTGAGATGGCTCTCCTCCTTTTTGGATATTATTTCTGGGACAAACTACCGTACACTTGTTCGGAGCAGATTACAAAAGACTGTCTGTTAAGAAATTCCATCACTTTAGTGATGACAGAGGGGAAGGGGGCCAAGATGGTAGATAGGTAATGAGTAGTAATTTCCTAGAATCCATGACAGTCAAAAATCTCCAGTATGCTTATTTTCCCGGTTGTGTCGCCCAAGGTGCCTGTCGGGAACTATATTTATCCACGGCAGCCCTGACGGAAGCTTTGGGGATTAATTTAGTCGAACTCAAAAAAGCTGCCTGTTGTGGTTCGGGAACCTATAAGGAAGATTCGCAACTATTGGAAGATACCGTCAATGCGCGCAATATTGCCCTAGCGGAAGCCCTCAATTTACCCCTGTTGACTCACTGTAGCACCTGTCAGGGAGTGATCGGTCATGTGGATGAGCGCTTGAAGGAAGCAAAGCATAATAATCCCAATTATGTTGAGGAAGTTAATAATTATTTACAGAAAGAACATTGTTCCCCCTACCAAGGTACGACGACGGTTAAGCACCTACTCTGGGCAATTGTCGGCGATTATGGCTTAGATAATTTGGCGGCCAAGGTGGTTCGTCCCTTATCAGGCTTAAATTGCGCCGGTTTTTATGGTTGTTATCTCCTGCGCGCCCAGGATACTCTCCCCTACGATAATCCCTTTCAGCCGGAATCCCTAGAAAATGTCTTTCGAGCGGTGGGAGCAAATCCGATTTATTATCAAGGACGCACTCAATGCTGTGGTTGGCCCCTGTCCAGTTATGCCACCACCCAATCGTTCCAAATGGCAGGAAAACACATTTTAGAGGCGATGGCAGCCGGGGCAGATTGTTTAGTCACCCCTTGTCCTTTATGCCATCTTAATCTTGATTCCCGACAACCGGAAGTGGCAAAAGCGATCGGTCGAAGTTTAGGTTTACCCGTGTTGCATTTTTCCCAATTAGTCGCTTTAGCGGTGGGAGTGAGTCCCGATCGTTTAGGATTAGATCGACACATCGTTTCCACCAAATCCCTCTTAAAGAAATTGGGGTTTTAGAACTCAATCAGGAGTGTTAGCAATGGATTGGTTAAAAAGAATTTTCGGCTTAGATAAACCGGCAGATGCCGCTATTGCGATCGCAGGAAAAGCCGCTGCTGCGGGGATTCCCCCCGAAAGAGTCGGATTAGATGGAAAATACGACGAAAGCGGCCTAGCTAAACGAGTAGTTTTAGCTTTTGACGAGACACCGGATTTAGCCGATGAGGACAAATTGTGGGTCGCTCAAACTGGTAGTAAAGTTGTACTAAAAGGCAAGGTTTCCAATCAGGCGACTTTAAATAAAATGGTGGCCATTGCCAGTAAAGTCCATGGGGCAACCAGCGTCGATACCAGTCAAGTAACTATTGGGTGAAGTCGAACGGCTATATTCCCCGTGCAAATTAACCACTAAAACCCAGAGGGTTTTTGCTAGGGTAGATAACCGCAAGACTGGCAATCGCCCCCAGCCGGCTGCGGTAAAATGGGAGGGATAGATAAAACTCAGGAGAAAAGACCCCAGTGCCGTACAACCCCGCAGAAATCGAACAGAAATGGCAGAAGATTTGGCAGCAAATGGGATTGGACAAAACCCCAGAAAACGCCGATAAACCGAAATTTTACGCCCTCTCCATGTTCCCCTATCCATCGGGCAACCTGCACATGGGTCACGTTCGCAACTATACTATCACCGATGTGATTGCCCGTCTGAAAAGAATGCAGGGTTATCGCGTGCTGCATCCCATGGGGTGGGATGCTTTCGGATTACCGGCAGAAAATGCCGCTATTGAAAGGGGAGTTCCTCCGGCAAAATGGACTGATCAAAATATTGCCCAGATGAAACGGCAATTACAACAGTTAGGATTATCTATCGATTGGGAAAGAGAAGTTGCCACCTGTTCCCCGGAATATTATCGTTGGACCCAATGGCTATTTTTACAGTTTTTTGAATCAGGATTAGCCTACCAAAAAGAAGCGGCAGTGAATTGGGATCCTATCGATCAAACTGTCTTGGCCAATGAACAGGTAGATAGTGAAGGAAAATCTTGGCGATCGGGTGCTAAAGTAGAAAGAAAGTTACTCTGGCAATGGTTCCTAAAAATCACCGATTATGCCGAACAATTACTCACTGATTTAGATAAACTTACCGGTTGGCCAGAACGGGTTAAAACCATGCAGGCGAACTGGATTGGTAAATCGGTAGGTGCTTATTTAGAATTTCCTCTTGTTAATTCCCCAGAAAAAATTGCCGTTTTTACCACTCGTCCCGATACGGTTTATGGAGTGACTTATGTGGTACTTGCTCCCGAACATCCCTTAACTCTACAAGTTACCACTCCCGAACAAAAATCGGCCGTAGAAACTTTTATTCAAGAGATAGCCAGCGAAAGCGAATTAGAAAGAACTGCCGAAGATAAACCCAAACGCGGTATTAAAACCGGAGGAATGGCAATTAATCCTTTTACTGGTGAAGAAATTCCGATTTTAATTGCTGATTATGTCCTCTACGAATACGGGACGGGAGCAGTGATGGGAGTCCCGGCTCACGACAGTCGCGATTTTAAATTTGCTGGGGAAAATAACCTGCCAATTAAGATAGTTATTACTCCAGAAAGTGGCGAAATTGAGTTAAAAGAGGCCTATACAGAAGCGGGAATTATGATTAATTCCGCTCAATTTAATGGACTTAATTCTACAGCAGGAAAAACCGCTATTATTGATTATGCCACTGCTCAAGGTTACGGCAAAGCTAGAATACAATATCGCCTCCGGGATTGGTTAATTTCCCGTCAAAGATATTGGGGTTGTCCGATTCCAGTTATCCACTGTCCTAACTGTGGAACCGTACCAGTACCTATCAATAATTTACCCGTTACTTTACCAGAAAATGTCGAATTTAGCGGTCGAGGTGCTTCTCCTTTAGCCAAATTAGAAGACTGGGTAAATGTGGATTGTCCTCGCTGTGGCACTCCCGCAAAACGGGAAACGGACACCATGGATACTTTTATTGATTCTAGTTGGTATTTCCTCCGTTATACCGATGCTAAAAATGAAGATATACCCTTTCAATTCGAGAAGGTTAATGATTGGATGCCCGTGGATCAATACGTCGGAGGAATCGAACACGCTATCCTACATTTACTCTATTCTCGTTTCTTTACCAAAGTTTTAAGAGACCGAGGTTTAGTTAATGTCGATGAACCTTTTAACCGTCTGTTAACCCAGGGAATGGTACAGGGATTAACCTACAAAAATCCCGAAACTGGCAAATATGTCCCCGCAGAAAATGTTATCTATAAAGAGGATAAATATTGCGATAAAGACACGGGGGAAGTTCTTTCTTTCTTCTTTGAAAAAATGTCTAAGTCGAAATATAACGGCGTTGATCCTCTGAAAGTCCTGGAAAAATATGGTGCTGATACTGCCCGAATGTTTATACTTTTTACTGCACCCCCAGAAAAAGATTTACAGTGGGAAGATGCAGGGGTAGAAGGACAATTTCGCTTTCTTAATCGGGTGTGGCGTTTAGTCAGTGAATATATTGAAAATAAACCCAAGCAAGTCAAAAAAATAGAGACTTTCTCGAAAACTGACAAGGATTTAAGACGGGCAATTCACACCGCTATTAAAGAAATCTCCGAGGATTTAGAAGGAGATTATCAATTTAATACCGCCATTTCCGAATTGATGAAACTCAGTAACGCTTTAGGGGATAATAAGTGTTTTGCATCCCCCATTTATCGGGAAGGAATCGAAACCCTATTAATCTTACTTTCCCTTTTTGCTCCCCATCTTAGCGAAGAATTATGGCAAGCTTTAGGTCATAGCCAATCAATTCACCTGCAACCCTGGCCAAAAGTTGATCCTACTGCCCTGATTGTGGACGAGATTACCCTTGTCATCCAAATTTTGGGAAAAACCAGAGGCACGATACAAGTTCCCGCTAGTGCCGATAAAAGCACCCTAGAAACCCTCGCTCTGGAATCAGAAATAGCCCAACGTTATTTAGAAGGTAAGGAAATCAAAAAAGTGATTGTTGTCCCGGGCAAATTAGTTAATTTTGTCGTGGTTTAAATGACAGCAATTATCACAATGGTAGGGAATTAAGAACCTTTTCAGTTATCACAGAAAACGGGTTTCTCCGAGAAACCCGTTTTCTGCTCATGCACTCATGCAAAAAGGGGAATAAATAATCAGTCTTTAATAACCAGATTTAGTATAACCAGTCAGATTAACACTGTCTATTAAAAACTATCGATAGATGGTAAAATATACAATTAGCATTGTCTGTAAATAAGAACAACAGATGGATATTGAATCAACTACAGTAACCCCCGAAGAAATTGCCCAGTTTCGCGCTGAATTGGCAGATAATCCAAGTGCGATCGCGGCTTTGGATGAAATTGAGGAGTGCGAGGGCTATTTGGAGGATGCTATACCATTACTGCTGATAGAAGCTGGTACAGAACGCGATAGATCCCTTAGTGATATTTTGGAAAAATGCCGTAAGTTTATCTGTCAGGAGGAAGTTAGAGAAGCTCTGGAATCTGGAATGATTGCACCTGCAATAGAGCCGATTGCGATGGGGGCTGGTATTCCCCCTGGTGTAGCAACAGCGATCGGTATTTGTGCTTTTAAATTGGGAATAAAGAAGGTTTGTGCTGATTGTGCTGACTAAATCCCTGTAGCTGTAAAACCTGCCCAGTAGTAGGGATTGGCAAAGGGACGGGGTTGGCGTTCTCTGATTGTTTCTAATAATTTTTGATATATTTTGCGCTGTCCTGGTCGTAGTGGGGCAAGATATTTGTCTATTTGTGGCTGATATTGCTCCAGAAATTTGTGGCTCTTCGTTACCCTTTATGCTAAATCAACATACAAGATGCCAAGATAACATACTTCTAACCCAAAAATTCCGAAAGTTTCTAAAGCCATAGCCTCTCCGTTTTATTAGTTTAAGTTTATTGTTGATTCCCTCGACCACCCCATTCGTTGTCCTTCGCTCGAAATAACTAATT
>NZ_JAPZSR010000397.1:0-5194 GCF_027531875.1 Microcystis sp. LE19-84.1B
TTATAAAATTAGCGGCGTAGGGCAAGAAAAAACTGAAGAGATAGTCAGAAGAAGAAAGGAAGCAGGCAGATTTATTTTAGCAACTAACTTAGTTGATGAAGAAGACAAATTAGACTCAGCCGAAATGGTGACAACTTATAAAAATCAACAGTCTTGTGAAAGAGGATTTAGATTTTTGAAAGATCCTTTATTTTTTGCGGATAGTTTCTTTGTTAAAAAAACGGAAAGAATCGAGACAATGTTATTCTTGATGTCTTTCTGCTTGTTAGTCTATAACCTCGGACAAAGAGAACTAAGAAATAGCTGAAAAAGAGCCAAGGCTGGAGTCAAAAATCAAGTCAGTAAATTAACGAGTCGTCCCACAATGAGATGGATATTTCAATGTTTTCAGGGCATTCATATTTTTATTGTGAATGGGGTCAAGCAAATTGTCAATTTAACTGAAGAACGCCGTTTTATTTGAAATTTTCTGCCTTCATCTTGTCAAAAATATTATCTGTCATCGTTAGTCTAAATAACAAAGCAACAAAGTTGATAACAATTGAGTAATATGCTTATAGGAGAGTCACTACTCCTCGAATTGTTGTGACTTAGTTTAACTCTTTGAGCCGAAAAAAATATTTGGTATTTTATGATTTCTCCTCAACATCTGATTGGTTGAGTATTTTTTTTGATTATTCTGATTTTTTTTCTTTGAAAAGACCTGTAGTTTTTTATACTTCAAAGTGAAGTGCGGAATATGGGATAGAAAACCACAGCAATCCAGCTATAAATCTTCGTCTAGTGTTAAACATTTTCTTAACCTTTCTTCCCGTTTTTCTTCTCCAAGTTTTGGGGTGAAGAATAAATTGGGTTTTATTATACAATTATGGCTTCATTGAGAAGTTACCAGAAAAATTGGGCGTTTCGCGAATGCTCCCAGATCCGTTTCCCGTCTGGGTGAGAAGAAGAACATATCGCTTTAATCTTTGTCCAGTAGTTTGATCACGAAAAGTCGCTGCTGGACCGCTTTCTAAGATGAAGAAATTTATTCTACCTCGCAGTAGCGGGTGTAAGCTTTCATATCGTCTGATAACTCGTCGTTTGTCATCAGGTCTGTTCAATCCAGGTGCTCTGCTGTAAATCAGAAATTTGGCTCTTGAGGATGCCATATCTTGTAGGAAAGAAGAGAATTTAGCATCCTCGTCAGCCGGGTTAGTAAAGCCATAAAATGCAGACCAATGAATAATAATCAGGTCTGGATTTAGGTGGAGAATTCTCTCCTTATTGCTCCAGTGCGGGGTGACAATCTCCTTGCATAGCTGAAGCGGTAAATCTCGCAAAATGAATCTTTCTATATCGTCTGCGTTGGTTCCGCCCTCCTCTCTTGTGATGGGGTCGTAGACCACATCTGGGTCTGGGGAATCCATAAGGACTACAACTGGTAAACTTTGTGACAATTGACCTTCACTGGCAACAAGCTGTGCGGGACTAAAGAAACTGAAGAAAAAGACGACTACTAAAGCAGCAATTCCCCCCCCTAGTCGAAGGAGAGTGCTGGTTGGGATTTTGAGGACGGGCTTTAAACCTTTCCTAATAAAGTTGGTTGATTTCCTTTTCATTTGACACTGAGATACTTATTCCTTATCTATCTAATTTTTTTAGTCTCTTCAGCAGTCTTCCTTGACTGAAAAAGCTGAATAAAAGTATCGCTAACAGTATGATCTTTGGTATTTGCTGCATATTTAATTAATTCTTCCCGCAGATTTTTAGATGCCTCGATAGGCATCATGGTTGCTAGTAGTAAATACACCCCCCGAAAGCGTGTATCGCTAATATGATCTATCAGTCTGGCTTCATTTTCTTTCTCCAAAAATGTCTGCACGATAAAAAACTCTTGAATTTTATCATGGCGAAAATACCAATCTGTTTGTTTTTCCCCTTCAAGATCTGTTACTTGACGACTGATGACCATTTTGTGCCGTTCCAGGCACTGTAATTCTTTTTTCCATTGCTCAGAGGGAATTTCTTTTTCATCCTTCAATCGCATTTGATAAACTGTTTCAGAAAAAGCCTTGAGGGGAAAGTTTTTACTGGGAGAGTGATATTCATAATCTTCTTTCATGATTTCGTATTGTTGCTTTTCTAGGTTGAGTAAGTCAGGCGTTTCTCCTCGGGATAACATCAGAGCAACAGTTGTCAGATCCATTGGGTTAGAAAGCATCCCTCGGATTGCAATTTGTTCTTCTGTGGATTGCTGTTGATTTAAGATAGTGGCGATATAGCTTTTACAAGCTTGTTCGTATTCTGAACCTTTAAGTTGGGCTTCTTCCGTCAAAATTGCCCTGCGTGAGAGAAGAAAATGCTCAATTTGCTCTCCTCTTAAAGGTTGCAATATGTAAGTTTTAGCCGTCGAAGGTGGATTCCATTCCAAGGGCTGAGTTGTCATAATAATATTGCATTTAAAATAACTTTCAACAAAGTTAGTAATCTTGGCACGTGTATCTGGTGTAACTTCATTGAGTCCATCGATGGCAATATAAATTGCACCGCTATAAATCAGATTTTTGAGAAAATTAGGATCTTCTTGGACGCAACCATGCAGTTTAGCTTGTATTGCTTCCATTACCCCCTGATGGCATTTTATGGCAGGTAAGTAAACAGTAATTTGCTGAGATTGTTTCACTAAATGACGCAAAAACATCGATTTACCTAATCCAGATTCCCCTTCTAGGACGATTTGCCCTCGAATTTCTGGGATGGCTTCTCGAATGGGTTGAGCATCTATTTTTCCTTGAAACTTTACATCTGAATCAGCGAAGTAAGCTTTGGGATTAAAGTCATCTAAATGAGCATCTGAAAGCAAAGATTCTTTGAATGGAGAAAACAGCCTAGCTCGTAGGAAGGGAACCCAAGTGAGAGCGAGTCCGACATAACCTAGCCCAGTGATACGCCGCAACCAAGGATTCCAGAAGAATATAGCCTGAATCTGAGGAGATTTGGGGTAGGCAAAGACTAATGCCAGCCAAAAAATCCCATGTATTACCCAGACATTTCTGATATTAGAAAACCACTGTATAGCTTCCGACATGAGCCAGGAGTTCTTTTCGCTCTTTAGGGAGCTTAGAGACCGACTCGCAGCACGCTGCTCATCATCAAAACCCGAATTTTCTAGAGATTTTTCTATAGTCGATACAGTATCTATAGCTTCGTTAAGTTGCTTGAAGTAAAGAATTTTGGACTTGAGATCAAGAAGTTTTCCCTTGTGGGAACGGGATTGAGAAATCTTGTCCACATGGGCTTCAGCAATGCGTGACAGAGCAAGAGTAGCTTGATAACGAACCCCTTCAGGTTGATTCTTGTCCTCAACTAGCTTGCTCAGGCTGGTGACTGCGGCTTTAGCCTCGAATCCAATACGCCCTATGGCAATAGCAGCTCTCCTGCGAATTTCAGAATCGTCAGAATCGTCATCTTCAAGGGCATCAATCAGTGGTAGCACTGCATCTTTAGCCTCAGAGCCAATGTTTCCCAAAGCATCGATGATACTCCTGAGAACTTCTGGTTTTTCATTGTCCTTATCCTTGAGAAGCTGAACCAGGATAGAGACCGCAGCTTTAGCCTCTGCCTTCATCCTTACCAAGGCTTGGACTGCGCTCTGGCGAACGGCTAGATCCTCATTCTTTTTCTCAAGAAGCCTAGCTAAAGGAAGGGCTGCATCTTTAGCATCAGAACCAATCATCCCTAGAGCCTCAGCAGCATTCTGGCGAACTTTTGGTTCTTTATTGTCTAAGAGCTTAACTAGGTCAGGTACTGCGGCTGAACCCATACGCCCTAGTAAGGTTCTGGCACTCCAGACAAGGTTTGTATTTGGCTCTTCATTCTCAAGGACTTCAATCAGGTAAGGCACCACGTCTGAACCACATTTGAGTAGAACCTTAAAATGGGAGGAATCAGAAATAGATGCTTCCAGATGTTCCCTGATTTTTTCTCTATCAGTACACAACTCTTGTGTCCGACCAATAGTCGTTATAAGTATTGGCAGAGCCAAGCTTAGTATGAAAGCCACAGAGAGATTTTTCCAGGTACGCCTAGGCATGAGTCTGCTCCCCAAAATCCTGACCTTTTAGACTGATCTACAATTATTCCCTGCTCACCCCCCCAACCTCTTCTCGCACCCCTCACACTCCCAAGCTGCTTCAGTGCCATCCCTGCCACCAAATAGCAGCCATCCGTCATATCTAAACTTCCCTCCAAATGACAAAATACTTGACCTAATGTAGTTTCAGCGATTTCATCTGTAAAATTGTTCTTTAAGAAACCATGCCAAAATGCTCTGGCCTATTTCTCCCTTATTCATCCATCTTTACTCTATCCCCGATAATCTTAACGAATCGGGCTACTTTCATAAAATTTAATGATTAGCTGGTAATAGATTACAGACAATTGATAGCAAGTATATCCAGCGATCGCTAAGGTGATTAACAGTAAAATTGTAATCTTATCGATTTTAACCGTGCCACTATCCCAAGGAATAGATTAGATTTCTCGAAAAAACAGACGCGGGAAAATTACCGATCGCACCGGAACTTTTCCCTATAGCGGTCAGCGATCAGCTATCGACTTAGAAACCGTTCGCTCTCTAAAAAAAACTCGCATTAACCTGATAGGAGATCAAATCTCCCTCGACAAAGAAACTGAGGCCGTAGCGACCCGGTGTTAAATTGAGAGACAGTCGGTCGCCGTATTCAACCGAACCGACGACGGTGGCGACACCCTTACTATCGAATCGTACTAACTCGGTGATCACGTTGGGGTCGGTGGCGAGTTCCAAACGAAGGTTACGCGAAGTCCTGAATTTGAGTCTGTCCACACTATCCCAAACGCCGCGACAATTAGTTTCCCCTAAATGACCGTCAACGCCGAAGCTTTTTCCCGTCCTCGCGGTTCCCAGATCGATCGCCCCGCCCCATTCCCGACTCAGATCGCGACGGGCATAAATCTCGCCGTCCATTCCAGTAATGATGTCTCTGTTCATAGTTTACCTCCAGGAATTTCTCTATCTCTACAGATCAAACCCACATTCCGCACCCTAAGTGTCACAACGTCTCAAAAGAGGAAGATGCCTGAGTCAAAATACTTATCTAGAGGAGTGAGTTGGCGGCAAGCTGCCACCAACTAAGCCGAAAATTTCAGGGTTCCCCCAGTCATTCTCAAT
>NZ_JAPZSR010000365.1:0-2832 GCF_027531875.1 Microcystis sp. LE19-84.1B
ATCAGTTATCAGTTATCAGTTATCAGTTATCAGTTATCAGTTATCAGTTATCAGTTATCAGTTATCAGTTATCAGTTATCAGTTATCAGTTATCAGTTATCAGTTATCAGTTATCAGTTATCAGTTATCAGTTATCGGATTGCAGTTTTAAGTATATAGTGTTAGGTGAAAACTTAGGAACTTTCTTTTCACTGATTACTGATTACTGTTCACTGCTCACTGAAAAATCCCCACTTCCCCACTTCCCCACTTCCCTATCACCCTACTTCCCTAGGAGAATTAAATTATGTGGCCATTTTTGACGCAAGTGAAACTGGAAGACTTTACCCAAGATTATCTAGAATTAACTCAGAAAAATCTCAAAGGTTTGGACAATCTCAAACGAGTTAAAGAAGAAGATATTCAGTGTGGAGTCTCAGAAAAAGAAGCAGTTTATCGGGAAGATAAAATCATTCTCTACCACTTTAAACCCGTGGTTGAAAAACCCTTCGAGATTCCCTTGCTGATGGTTTATGCTTTGGTCAATCGTCCCTACATGGTAGATTTACAGGAAGGGCGTTCTTTAGTGGCCAATCTGCTGAAATTAGGCTTAGATATCTACTTAATTGATTGGGGATATCCCACCAGAAGCGATCGCTGGTTAACCCTTGATGATTATATCAATGGTTATGTGGATAATTGCGTCGATTTTATTCGTCAAAGTCACCATCTCGACAAGATTAATCTCTTAGGAATCTGTCAGGGAGGAACCTTTAGTTTATGCTATAGTTCCCTCTATCCTGATAAGATAAAAAATCTGGTGACAATGGTGACACCGGTGGACTTTTATCAAACCGAGACCCTCTTAAATATGCGCGGGGGATGTTCCCTGGGTTCCGAAGCGTTAGACATCGATTTAATGGTAGATACCATGGGCAATATCCCGGGAGATTTTCTCAACTTAGAGTTTCTGGAATTGAAACCTTTACAGTTAGGTTATCAGAAATACCTCGATTTTCCTGACATCATGGAAGACGAATCAAAATTAGTTAATTTTCTGCGTATGGAAAAATGGATTTTTGATAGTCCCGACCAAGCAGGAGAATCCTACCGACAGTTTCTCAAGGATTTCTATCAGCAAAATAAACTGATTAAAGGGGAAGTGATGTTAGGAGATAAACGGGTAGATTTACACAATCTGACTATGCCAATTCTCAATCTTTATGCGGATAAAGATCACCTTGTCCCTCCCGCTTCTTCCCTCGCTTTAGGGAATTATATCGGTACTTCTGACTATACCGCTTGTGCTTTCCCCGTCGGACATATCGGAATGTATGTCAGTGGCAAAGTGCAACGGGATTTACCCCCCGCTATTAGCGATTGGTTGAAAGCAAGAGGTTAACAATCCTCGCAGCTATCCCCTTTTCCAGTTTGGGAGAGGGGTGTAACACAATACAACACATCGATAAAAAAACATCTACGGGCAGTAAAATAAACTTTTGTAACAGAGGATGTTAAGCACTGTTGCAAGATCGGGCAGAATCGGAGAATCCCGTTCCTTTCGGCTAAACCCCTGTGGTACACTGCAAAGCGTACTCGCTCGTAAGTATGTAGGAGAAAACCTGAGTGTTAAGAGTCGCTGTTGTGGGTTCAGGGCCGGCCGGTTCTTCGGCGGCAGAAACATTAGCTAAAGCAGGCATTGAAACCTATTTATTTGAACGCAAATTAGATAATGCTAAACCCTGTGGTGGAGCGATTCCTCTCTGTATGGTGAGCGAATTTGACCTACCTCCTGAAATTATCGATCGCCGGGTGAGAAAAATGAAAATGATCTCCCCCTCTAACGTCGAAGTCGATATTAATCTCGATAATCAAGACGAATATATCGGTATGTGTCGTCGGGAAGTCCTCGACGGTTTTATGAGAGAACGCGCCCATAAATTAGGAGCGCATTTAATCAACGGAACCGTTTACGGTCTCGACATTCCCACCAATAGCACCGATCCCTACACCCTACACTACGCCGATCACTCCCACGGCAATTCCCAAGGGGAAATGAAATCTCTGAAGGTGGATGTGGTTATCGGTGCCGACGGTGCCAATTCTCGCATTGCTAAAGCTATTGATGCTGGGGATTACAACTATGCGATCGCTTTCCAAGAACGCATCCGTCTTCCCCAAGATAAAATGGCCTACTACGAAGATCTGGCGGAAATGTATGTAGGAAAAGACGTATCCCCCGACTTCTACGCTTGGGTATTCCCCAAATACGATCACGTCGCCGTCGGTACTGGCACAATGAAGGTCAATAAAGCCATGATTAAAGACCTACAGGCTGGTATTCGCGCTCGTGCGGCCCGTCGTCTGGAAGGTGGCGAAATCATCCGCGTGGAGGCTCACCCCATCCCCGAACATCCCCGTCCTCGTCGTGTAGTCGGTCGTGTGGCCCTCGTTGGTGATGCTGCGGGAACAGTTACCAAGTCTTCGGGAGAAGGCATCTATTTCGCCGCTAAATCAGCGCGGATGTGTGCGGAAACCATTGTCGAAGTCACTAACGGCGGCCAACGTATTCCCACAGAGGACGAGTTAAAACTCTACCTCAAGCGTTGGGATAAGAAATACGGTATGACCTATCTGGTGTTAGATATTCTGCAACGAGTTTTCTACCGTACCGATGCCACCCGGGAAGCTTTTGTGGAAATGTGTTCCGATAAGGACGTACAGAAGATGACTTTTGACAGTTATCTCTATAAAACCGTTGTTCCCGCTAATCCTCTCGTACAGATGAAGATTACTGCTAAAACCATCGGTTCTCTCCTGCGCGGTAACGCTTTGGCCCCTTAAAATCAATTG
>NZ_JAPZSR010000255.1:0-16179 GCF_027531875.1 Microcystis sp. LE19-84.1B
CCAGACAGGAGCCAGAAAAAGATATTTATCAGAAAAGTCATGAGCAAGCTAGAGGTTTAAAGACTGAGCGGGTTCCAATTATTTTTATTAATAAATATTTGACACAATTCATACCAGGTAAGCAAGAGGGCTACGGCACTATTACCGAATCATTACCCACGAGTTAATCCTCGTCTCGCCAATTCTTTTTTCCTCTTTCCTAGGGACCTTTGCTGATAATCGGGTCTCATGACACCATTGTTACTCCGGTTTGAGTTCAGGATACTTCCAGATTTAGAAGATCAGGGCTTGTCCCTAGTTTCTCTTTTTCTTTTTAGGGCGCGTAGCGTCCTTCAGGAGCTGATAACTGCTAGACTAATTGGGTGATGCTTGCAAGATTAATAAAACCAGTGTCGAGATTAGAATGCAGGGACTTTTAAGAAAACTTTGGCGTGCGATCAAAAACTTTTTTACCCGACTTTTGGGGGGACAAGGGGGAAAGGGGAGAGTACAAGCGATCGAATCTGTTCCCCTAACCGATACAGACTACGAGTTTCTCTATATGCAGTTACTCGATGGAGTGTCCCACGGTTGGCACGAAGGCAGAATTCTGAGATTTTTTGAGAAATTGGGCGATCGAGGTCGGCAAAAAGATTGGGTAGAATGGTTAGAGCGTTTTGGAACCCGTCTGCAATCCTCCGCTTCCCTTAATCAACTTCTCGCCACCAGAATGATCCGTTTAGGAGAATTAGCTCGCGCTTTTCCCGGGATTGAACGTATTGGTGAAGCTTCCTACGAAATCGGTTATCAACTCTACACCAAAGAAACTGCCACTTTAATCTGGGAATACGCCGGCGAAGATGAGGTGCCGGGCAGTTATTCCCTGCCGCAACCCCCAGAAAATCTCTTATATTCGGGTGAAACTAGCGATTTTAACGGTAATGACCCAGAAAATCCCCAATTAGAAACCCTCACCCTCGATGAATTATTTAACCGTCTGCAAAACGATCCTACCCTAGCGGGCCAAATCGCCGAACAATTGGGCATCGAAAATAAGGACGCAGAAAGCATTATTGATAGTCTGATCGCTCAATTTTCCCCCCAGGAAGGTAAAAACCCTGAAACTGCCGAAGATTGGTTTAATCAGGGCTTAGAACAGGCAAATTTAGGCAATTGGTCAAATGCGATCGCTGATTGGGAACAGGCCTTGAAGATCGATCCCCAATTAGCCTCGGCCTGGCATAATCGTGGTAGTGCCTTAGCCATGGTCGGTAACTACGAAGAAGCGTTAAATAGTTATGATCGCGCCCTAGAAATCACCCCCAACGATCACCAAATCATTAACGCTAGAGGCAGCGCCCTATACGGACTGCAACGTTGGCAAGAGGCTTTAGAATGTTGGCAACAGGTGCTAGAAGCGGACGATAATTTTTATCAAGCTTGGTACAATCGCGGCAGTACCCTAGAAAATTTAGGCGAAACCCAAGCAGCGATCGCCTGTTATCAAAAAGCTTTAGGGATTGCGCCGGATTTTGAGCTTGCCCAAACCCGTCTAGAGGCTTTACTAGGGCAAAAACCGCCCGAAGACGACGGTAATCCCCCCGCCTGATTCAATCTGAACTTGAGCAGTCAACAGCCTACAATGAGGAGAGGATAGAGACTAATTTTAATCAATCAGGCCCAGCAATGAGTATAAAAAGCAAACCTCCTTCACAATCTCGCCTGATCGGTAATGTTTTATTAGCCGTAGGCGGCTTATTTCTGATTGTTAACCTTCTTTTCCCGCAATTATTTGGCCCTAGCGTCCCCAAAGTTCCCTATAGTCTTTTTATCGACCAAGTGGAAGATGGTAACGTCGCTAGGGTATCCGTGGGACAGAATGAGATTCGTTATCAGCTTAAAAACGACCAAGAGGGCAACTACGGACGAATTTTCAGCACTACACCGATTTTTGACCTAGAATTGCCCAAACGTCTAGAAGTTAAGGGCGTAGAATTCGCCGCCGCACCACCGCCAAAAAATGGCTGGATTGGTAGTGTTCTTAGTTGGGTGATTCCTCCCCTGATTTTTGTCGGTATTTGGCAATTTTTCCTCGCTCGCAGCGGTGGCGGTGGTCCAGCCGGGGCTTTATCGATTACCAAAAGTCGCGCTAAAGTCTATGTGGAAGGAGACACCACCAAAACTACTTTTAAAGATGTGGCCGGTGTGGAAGAAGCGAAAACCGAATTGGCCGAAATCGTCGAATTTCTCAAATATCCCCAACGTTACATTCAAATCGGGGCGCGGATTCCCAAGGGTGTCCTCCTAGTCGGTCCGCCGGGGACAGGGAAAACCCTGCTGGCAAAAGCAGTCGCGGGAGAAGCGGGAGTTCCTTTCTTTAGTATCTCAGGTTCGGAATTCGTGGAACTCTTTGTCGGTGCGGGTGCAGCCCGAGTGCGGGATCTGTTTGAACAGGCCAAGAAAAAAGCCCCCTGTATTATTTTTATCGATGAATTAGACGCGATCGGTAAATCTCGCGCTAACGGTAATTTTATGGGGGGTAACGATGAACGGGAACAGACTTTAAACCAATTATTGACGGAAATGGACGGTTTTAACGCTGGTGATGCGACGGTAATCGTGCTGGCCGCTACTAATCGCCCAGAAACTCTTGATCCCGCCCTTTTACGTCCTGGCCGTTTTGATCGCCAAGTGTTAGTTGATCGCCCCGATCTGGCTGGACGCTTAAAAATCCTCGAAATCTACGCAGGTAAGGTAAAATTAGGCTCAGATGTGGATTTAAAACAGATTGCTACCCGCACCCCCGGTTTTGCTGGTGCTGACTTAGCTAATCTAGTCAATGAGGCCGCTTTATTGGCAGCCCGCAATCAACGCAGCACCGTCGCTCAAGAGGACTTTAATGAGGCAATCGAGCGGGTAGTGGCGGGTTTAGAGAAGAAAAGCCGGGTTCTCTCGGAAAAAGAGAAGAAAATCGTCGCTTATCACGAAGTTGGTCACGCTCTCGTCGGTGCAGTTATGCCGGGAGGTGGTAAAGTTGCTAAGATTTCGATCGTGCCTCGCGGCATGGCAGCCCTCGGTTATACCCTGCAAATGCCCACGGAAGACCGTTTCCTTATGGATGATACGGAATTACGCGACCAAATTGCTACTCTTTTGGGTGGTCGGGCTGCCGAGGAGATTATCTTTGGTAGTATTACTACTGGGGCGGCTAATGACCTGCAGCGGGCGACGGATTTGGCCGAACGCATGGTGACAACCTATGGTATGAGTAAGACCTTAGGTCCCCTGGCCTACGAAAAAGGTCAACAGAATAGTTTTCTGGGAGATGGTATGATGAATCCCCGGCGCTTGGTAAGCGATGATACGGCCAAAGCGATCGATAATGAAGTGAAAGAGATTGTCGAAAATGGTCATCAGCAGGCCCTGGATATCCTTGCTCAAAATCGCGATTTACTCGAAGAAATTGCCCAAGAAATCCTCAGTAAAGAGGTGATTGAAGGGGAACAGTTGCAAGCACTGCTCGATCGCGTTAAACCCCTCGATCGAGAACCTGTTACTGTTTAGATTGATTTGATTTTTACCTTACCCCATCTTCAACAAAGATGGGGTTTCTCATCTAGAAATTTTGACCTTTAAGAGGGATTGGGGCTGAATATTGAGGAGATAATCCAGAAAAGTCTTGGCGATCACCGATAGTTTTTTATCCTTGGGATAAACCACATACCAATGGCGTTGGATGGGAAAATCTTGCACGTCAAGGATGGTAAATTCCCCATTGGGATGATCTAAATTTAAGACGTGCTGAGACAGAACTGAAATTCCTAAACCACCAGCGATTGCTTGTTTAATAGCTTCATTATTGCCGATTTCCAAACGCAGAGATACAGTGATGCCATGGTCGAGAAAAATTTGCTGTACTGCCCGTCTAATTCCCGATCCCATTTCCCGCATAATAAAAGGTTCCCCTTGCAGTCGTTTAATTGGAATTTTTTTCTGTCCCGCTAGGGGGTGATCTTTGCGAGCAATAACCACGAGGGGATTTTCCAGAAACGGTTGAATCTCCAGGTTTAGATCTTGGGGGGGTTCGCTTAAAATATATAGGTCATCGACATTATTGGTGATCCTTGTTTCTAGGTCTTGGTGATTGGTCAATTCTAGGGACACATCCACCCCTTGGTACTGTTGACAAAAAGGACCTAGGATCTGAGGGATTAAATATTGGGCTGTGGATACCGCCGCTAAACGCAGTTTACCCTGTTTAATGCCCTTGATGTCAGCGATCGCCATCTCAAAGTTATCAATATCCTTGAGGACTGCCTGACAGGTGACTAATAAACTGCGTCCAGCCTCGGTTAAATACAAACGTTTGCCTATCTGTTCAAATAAGGGTAAACCCACTGCTTTAGTCAGTTGTTTCATCTGGGTAGAAACGGTGGGTTGGGTGATCGATAGTTCTTCAGCAGCCCTGGTGAAACTGCCATGACGAGCGGTCGCTTCAAAGACAATCAGTTGATGTAAAGTGGCGTGAATCAAGAGAGGCCTCTAGAGAGCTACACTTCTGTTACTGCCTTGAGGAGCTTTGCTAAACAGAAGCAGGAATGGAGGGGAACGAGTAAAAACCTCCCCACCCCGCTTATATCATAGGTTTAAATCAATACTTTTGTAAAGATATATCGATTTAAACTCAATTTATAAAATTTGCTTGTCAAGATATCCGTTCTAGTATAGATTTATAACAATCGATCTTTAAAAACCATAAACTTTTGTCTATCAAGGCTGGTCTCTCAACCGCCAGTTTTGTTATGGCAAAAAACCCTTTGCTCAGTTGGATTCTCATGGAAATAACCAATCGTATTCATTTTGACAATTTGCGGGGCGATATATTCGGTGGTCTCACAGCTGCCATCGTTTCTCTCCCTCTAGCTCTCGCTTTCGGTGTAGCTTCTGGGGCTGGAGCGATCGCTGGTTTGTACGGTGCTGTCTGTGTGGGTTTTTTTGCTGCCCTTTTTGGTGGCACCCCCACGTTAATTTCGGAACCAACGGGGCCGATGACGGTAGTAATGACGGCGATCGTGGCCAGTTTAACCGCCAAAAATCCCGAATTAGGCCTACCCATGGCCTTTACGGTAGTCATGTTAGCGGGCATTTTCCAGATTCTGTTCGGTATCTTCAAAATGGGTAAATACATTACCCTGATGCCCTATAGCGTTATTTCTGGCTTTATGTCTGGGATCGGGGTAATCCTGATTATTCTGCAAATTCCGCCATTTTTAGGGCAAGCCGCTCCCAAAGGAGGGGTTTTAGGCACAGTACAGAAAATCCCGGAACTACTCTCTAATATCAATCCCCCTGAAGCCATTCTGGGGGCGATCACCTTGGCGATCATCTTCCTGATGCCCTCGAAATTCAAGCGTTTTGTCCCCCCTCAGTTATTAGCTTTGGTGATAGGAACTCTGATTTCGCTGTTTTTCTTCCAAGGTGCTGAAATTCGCCGGATTGGGGATATTCCCGTGGGTTTACCCACCCTGCAAATGCCCACCTTTAGTGCTGCCCAAATGATCACGATGTTGGTGGATGGGGCAGTTTTAGGGATGTTGGGTTGTATTGATACCCTATTAACGGCGGTAATTGCCGATAGTTTAACCCGTACCGAACACAAATCGAATAAAGAATTGATTGGTCAAGGTATTGGTAACTTAGTATCAGGAATCTGTGGCGGTTTACCCGGCGCCGGGGCTACGATGGGAACTGTCGTCAATATTCAAACCGGTGCGACCACTGCCCTTTCTGGCATTACTCGCGCTTTAATTTTATTAGTCGTCGTTCTCTGGGCCGCCGGTTTAACTAAGAGTATCCCCATGGCAGTATTAGCGGGGATTGCCCTAAAAGTGGGGATCGATATTCTCGACTGGAGTTTCCTGAAACGCTCCCACAAGATTTCTCTGAAAGGGACGCTAATCATGTACGGTGTGCTGTTATTAACAGTATTCGTCGATCTGATCGTTGCTGTGGGTGTGGGGGTCTTTATTGCTAATATTCTCACCATCGATCGCCTCAGTGAACTGCAAGCGCAGGAAGTGAAAACAATCACCGATAACGATGACGAGATTCTCCTAAGTCCAGAAGAAAAACGGTTACTCAACCAAGCTAACGGTCGCATCATCCTATTTTATCTCAGTGGTCCGATGATCTTTGGAGTCTCGAAAGCGATCGCCAGAGAACACACAGCCATGAAGGAAGCGGATGTTTTAATCTTGGACTTGAGTGATGTGCCTTTGTTAGGGGTGACAGCTT
The DNA here is from genome assembly GCF_027531875.1 of Microcystis sp. LE19-84.1B. Taxonomy (NCBI): domain Bacteria; kingdom Bacillati; phylum Cyanobacteriota; class Cyanophyceae; order Chroococcales; family Microcystaceae; genus Microcystis; species Microcystis sp. LE19-84.1B. The sequence goes on from NZ_JAPZSR010000255.1 coordinate 6,274, forward strand.
CTTTAGCGATCGAAAATGCGATTAAAGATGCGATCGATAAAGGTTTACAAGTCTTTATCGTTGGTGCCACCAGCAAAATCCAGCATCGTTTGGAACGTCTTGGCATTTTAGCCCAACTCCCCCCCGATCATGTGCTAATGGACAGAACCATCGCCCTACAACAAGCGGTAACTTTTGTCAAGACCCATCCTCACCAAGAACCGGAGGATTTTGAGGTTAATCAACTAAACAACTAATGCTTGTCTTGATCCGGGCAACCCCATCCCCAGCTTGACTGTCCTTGAGCGGTGGCTCTTTTTCCTATCCTCCAGTTTTATGACCACCTAAAACCTTTAACCCTCATCCCTTTAAACTCATGATTTTGTCCCCTATTCTGCCTCCTTCGATCGGGGAGATAGCGGCTCCCATGGCTCCGCTCCCCTTGCTCGCCACCGTTGTGGCCGAGGATTCACCGATTATTCTCTCTGGCGTATTGCTGACGCTGGTGGTGATTTATCTGGCCAGCAAGCTCGGAGCGGAGGCCGCCAGACGATTGGATTTTCCGCCCGTACTGGGAGAACTGGTGGCCGGTGTGATCGTCGGCGTTTCGGCACTGCATCTGGTCATCTTTCCCGAAGGGGGACTATCGGCCTCGGACTCGCTGATTATGACGGTACTGCAAGGATTGAATCAATTGGCCCCGGCTGCCGTAGAGCGAATCTTTGAGTCCCAAAGTGAAGTGATTTCGGTTCTAGCTGAAATCGGTGTGATTATTCTGCTGTTTGAAATTGGCCTAGAATCCGATCTGCGACAACTCAAGGAAGTGGGAATTCAAGCCACGGTTGTGGCCTGTGTGGGGGTTGCGGCACCTTTTGCGGCAGGTACAGCCGGGTTAATGCTCGTCTTTCATGTGGCGGCTATCCCGGCGATTTTTGCGGGGGCAGCCTTGACAGCAACCAGTATCGGTATTACCTCGAAAGTGTTGTCAGAGTTAGGTCAACTCAAATCCAAAGAAGGGCAAATTATTGTCGGTGCGGCGGTGATCGATGATGTCCTCGGTATTATTGTTCTGGCTGTGGTCGCTAGTTTAGCCAAAACCGGTGAGATTGATGTGACCAATGTTATTTATCTGATTGTCAGCGCTACGGCCTTTTTGATCGGATCAATTTTGTTGGGAGGTATTTTTAACAAAAGTTTTGTGGCGATCGTGGAGCGGCTGAAAACGAGGGGAAATATTGTTATTCCCGCATTTGTCTTCGCTTTCTTTATGGCATTTTTGGGTAACGCTATTCATCTGGAAGCGATTTTAGGGGCCTTTGCTGCGGGTTTGGTGCTTGATGAAACTGATACCCGCAACGAGTTGGATGAGTTAATTAAACCGATCGCCGATTTGCTTGTACCGATTTTCTTTGTGACGGTGGGAGCGCGTGCCGATCTCGGTGTGTTAAACCCAACGGTGCCGGAGAATCGGGCCGGACTTTTGATCGCTGTCTTTTTGATGGTTGTGGCGATCATCGGTAAACTGGTGACGGGCTGGGCAGTTTTTGGTATATCCGGCATCAATCGCCTCGCCATCGGTGTGGGTATGATTCCCCGGGGTGAGGTGGGTTTAGTTTTTGCTGGGATTGGCTCGGCCAGCGGAATTTTGGATAAGCCTTTGGAGGTGTCGATTATTATTATGGTAATCTTGACCACTTTCCTCGCTCCTCCCTTCCTCAGAATTGCTTTTGGTAAGACGGAAGCTGTTGCCGAAACCCTAGAAAGCAAGGAGCGGGCCAATCCTATTCCTTAATTTTGATGGTAAAATCTGATTTTTTAGACGAGGCTGAAGCATTTTCAGCCTTTTTTGTCGTTGATCACTGGTCAGGAAACAGTGGCGTGCCAAAATTGGCATCGCCATTTAATCTTGACTGTCCCCTAACCGCTCCCTGAAATGAGGATAGTTGCGGGATTTATCAAAAATTTGGGTTTAAAACCCCGTCGTGAAACGACGGCTTTTCTTGATCTTTGATATAACACTTAAGAACTTCCAGTGGCGCACCTCTCAGTTATCAGTTATCAGTTATCAGTTATCAGTTATCAGTGGGTAAGTTATCAGTTATCAGATGTGAGTTTTTAAGGTTCTTCGGTTTGTGTTATGCAATGGAGGGGAGTTATAAGGAATGAAACCCTTATATAGAAAGACATTGCTTCGATTTTTGCCAATTGTTGTCAATCTAGAACGAGCTAATCAATTAAGTCTCTTGCCAGATAAGGATTTAGTCGATTTATACCTCCTGATCGAATCATACCAAGTAACGAAGAGCCCAATATCTCTCGTAATATTCACCGCAACAAGGGAGCCTTATTGACAAAGACAATCCTTGAAACCTTATAAGCTATACTGAATTTAAACTGCGTAGGGGAAATTTTAGTACAAATGCTCAAACTGCTTCTCCCTGCTCCCAACTCTGGCGCTCCCCTGCAATCTTAACGAGTAATTTAGATAGTCAACAGCTTAACCCCGATTTAAGAGCAGATGAAAAATGGCAGCGATTGAATGACAAGGAAAGGAATTTTAAGCTTTAATAGCGGTAGTAGTGATTATAAATGAAATTAAAAGATATTGTCAACAAAGTCAAAATAGATTCTAGGAAATTAACTCAATATGCTCTTAATTTAGACAATCCAAAAGGATTAAATAAAGCCCTCATGTTTCAACGCCACTTAGGATATACTCAAGATAATTATGAGCCACTCCTAGTACAAATTGCCGACAAAGCTCTTGAAGCAAAAGCTGTTTATCAAAGTACAGATATCCATGGACAACGTTATCAAGTCGATCTAGAAATTACAGGAATTGAACCAGGACAAAAAGAAATAGCGAGGACTGTATGGATTGTTGAGCCTGATAGTGATACAGCTAGATTAGTAACTTTATATGTAAGAAAAAGACCATGATTAAACCCGAATTATTTGACCTGGTTGAATTATTAGTTGACTTGCCTGAATATAACTTAAGAATGGGAGAACAAGGGACAATCGTTGAAGACTACAATGATGGTTGTTACGAAATTGAATTTAGTAATGATCGAGGGGAAACTATAGCCCTTTGTCCTCTGCCAATGCAGCAATTTATTATCACCTGGAAAGCTAAGAGCAAAACGTGGTTATCTTTAACAGAAAAGCTAACAGCTTTAATTGATAAATTACCCAAGGAAAAGCAAGAAAAAATTTTAGATTTCACTCGCTCTTTACTGGACTTTCCCGTTGACAAAAGACCATAACCTGTGCTGTATGCTCTGCCCCCTTACTGGGTACAAAAATTGAGTAAATCTCTAATACACGACTTGGCAAATTTTCGTCAAAAAGGGAATAAGGGTGTAAAATAGAGGAAAAGCGAGAAAGACTGGGCATAATGCTGCTCTTATCGATAATATTGCCAATAGTGAACCAATTCCTCTCTAAGTATCGAATCTAAGTATCGAAGCCTATTTGAGCGCAAGAAGGGATTTGAGCAGGTGTGTGGCTACATACAGGGGTGTAGATGTACTCTATGCTTGCAATTTTACCAAGTCGCCCCTTCAACCGAATCGCCCGAATCTCTATTTCTCTAAGCCTGTCAGGGTAATGCTTTCAGCCAATCCTTAAAAAAGTATCAAGAAAATATCATTTTTAAAATAGGAGGATGTTCTCCCATCGCGTATAATATTTGACGCAGATTAACTAATCCTTTTCGGTTCAAACGCAAAATTTTTACTGTTACTCTGCCGATAGAAGTTAATCCAATAATCAAAGTATAATCATTACTCCAAGCAAAATGATCTGACCAATTTTGTTGTCTGGGATTATAAAGAGAGACTATTTCCCCACTAACGGGATCTGTTCCTTCTGTTTTATTATATTTATGATTGTTGCATACTTGGCACGCTAAAGCTAAGTTATCTAAATGAGTGTGACCTCCTTTACTCAGAGGATAAATATGTTCGACAGAGAAGCCTTGAGTGGCAAACTTTTCTTGAGAATAGCAATATTCACAACAATTATCTGCCCTCGCTTTAACCACTTCTTTGAGTCGAGTTGTCAGTTTATTTTCAGTCATTAACGATGGGTTTGATGCTAAGTTGTGTCATTAAATCCGTTAGGGATATTTGACGTAATTGGGCTAATTGGGCTAGATATTCTAGACGTTGTGTTTGGTGAATTTCCATTTGATCGCTCAATTTGAGTAATTCTTGGTACTCTTGCTCTGTTAAATTTTCTTCATTTCTCTTGTTGATTAAAAGTTGATAACGGCCTTGATTATCTTGAGAAAGACCTTGATTAATTTTTAATAATAATTCGGTTTCATCTTTTGATAAACTAGGGGCATGATGTTTCGCTTTTAGCGCAATTATATCTTGAAAAAAACCTTCTAATTCAGATAAGCTTAACTGTTCGACGGCTTCTAGTAAGTCTTCTTTAGATAGTTGGGCTTGAATTTTTATGGTAGGCATTTTCTATGACCTGTTTCATGAAGATCGTCTCTTATTATGTATGATACCCATTATTTCACCCCCATCTAGGGGAATGGCATAAGTTCTAGTTACAATTTCTCCCATTCATCTTTAGAAATTTGAGCTTGTTTTAGAATTCTACTGAGTAAATTAATACTAATATCTGACTGATGAGGATTGGGAAGACGGACTCTTAAGCCATTTTTTTCCATAAATTGGTGTCTTTTCCCTGTGTAGGGACCTTGAAATCCTGCTTTATGCAAAGCTGAAATTAAATTAGAACGAGAAGTTGCACCAAAATAAGGCATGATTCAACTTAGATAAATGTTAGGCGACTAAATCTATTTTTAAAGATAAACCGTCAAATTCTGGCAATTGATGACCTAATTTAATTGCCAATAATATCCATTCTTCTAAGACTTCTAAGAGTTCCCGACGACAAGCTTCTAGGGTTTCTCCGGTTGCCCAAACTCCCGGAGCATTGGGAATGTTGCCATAAAATCCCTCATTATCCTCTAAAAGTTCATAATGGGCTGTTTCCATCGCTTTATTAAGATATTCTTGGATCATAGCTTTCTTTGATTGATTATTTCGTTTTTTCCCAGTATAACATAGTAATTTATCCCTTTGAGCGATCGCTCCTTCAACCGAATCGCCCGATCCTCTGTTTCTCAAAGCCTTTCAGGGCAATGCTTTCAGCCAATCCTTAAAGAAAGTATTAAGAAAACGGGAAGGGGGGAAAAAAATTATGATGGGAGCATCATTCTTTTACCATAACTTAGGCTCAAAGCCAGAATCATTAATTATTTCTACTGTTTCTCCCGATGGTTTAATCACAAATAAACCTTGTTTATAGGCATAACGATCTACTCCTTCATCTATTTCTATTCCTGCCACTGCACCATAAGCTTGATAGTTCTTATAGTGGGGAAATGCTTCTTTAAATCGACTTAATTTTTCTAGAAATTCATTAACATCATCTTTCGATAAACGAGACTTACATTCGACTAAAACTACCTCGGTTTCATCGACGGCTAAAATATCAATCTCCATGGCGATTCCTTGGCGTTTTACCCTAGCGCGACTGTAGGTTTCTTTGACATCGATACCCTTCGCACGAAATAGGCGAATAACCGCAGGTTCCACTAATTCCTCGACAAATCTTCCCCAGCGAGTGGTTAAACTATCCACCGCACGACTGGTATTTGCCACTGTTTTCTCTAGCTGTGCTAAACGGCGATCGGCTTCGGCCTTGGCTTCGGCCGCCCGGCGATCGGCTTCGGCCGCTGGTCGATCATATTCGGCCGATGCTTCGGCCGCCCGGCGATCGGCTTCAGCCTTGGCTTCGGCCGCCCGGCGATCATATTCGGCCGCCCGGCGATCGGCTTCGGCCTTGGCTTCGGCCGCCCGGCGATCGTATTCTTGGCGTGATTGTTCAAACTTTTCGTTAGTTTTCTCGAAAAGTTTATAGATATCTTCGATGGTAATCGGTTGAGACATAGTTATTTACTTTAATCCCCCTTATTTTACTTATTACTATAATTGTACTACCAAATTACCAGTCATTTTTTGGACAGGTGTTAATTCACTGAAACATTCATCTTCGCTCTCCTGTACGCTTAGGCGGGAGCCCGCAGGGAGCGGCGTAGCGGTGCGCCCCTTCAACCGAATCGCCCGAACTCCTATTTTTCCAAGCCTCTCAGGGTAATGCCTTCAGCCAATTCTTAAAAAAGTATTAAGAAAACGGGAAGGGGTCAAAAAAAATAAGGAATTTTCGGATATCACCTTTTCCGTAAACTCCCCCTATAACTGACTACTGTTTACCTTTATTCCTTTCTGTGAGGAGTTTAAACCTATGACATTATCAACACTTATCAAAAAATCGATCGGTGGTGGGGTCGCCCTTATCGGTCTATCTTTACTCGCTCCTGTATCTGGTGCGAGCGCCGCTACTTTTGGCTTTTCTTTCTCGAATGTGGATGGCCCGGTTAGTGGTACAGTTTCTGGGACAATAGAGTTGCCGGACGCGGCACTAACCACGGATGGGATATACGCGGCTACCGCTCTTTCCGTCACCTCCGCTCCTGCCGCTTTAGGATACACGCTACCGGTTATTGGTACATTCCCATCACTGGGTCCTAATGATTTTAATGTTGTGGGTGGTAATATCATTCTGTCCGGTACTCAATTCGCTCGTGGTCAATTGTTCGTAACGGGTTCTCCAAATGCATTTGGATTAAATTCTGCTCTCGGAACTCTATTCGGTACAAACGGGGTTGGTGATGCTTCAAGTGGAGTTTTAGACTCAAATAGTTCAACACTGACATTTACTCGCGCTACTTCCGTTCCCGAACCGGGTACTATCTTCGGTTTAGTAACAGTGGGTGCTTTAGGGGCATTATCTCGCAAGCGCAAGGGATAAAAGGATTTTCCGCCGCTAAAAATTCCGTAACCCCTTGACAATTTACCCGACTAGGGAGACGAAATTGTTTTCACTCCCTAGTATCTTTCCCGAAAAATAAATATGAAACATTTTCCGCTTATTTCCCCTCGAAACGTTTTAGCTTCCGTAGCGATCGCTTTATCCCTTGGTTTGGGTTTAACCGCCCCTCTACAAGCGCAGTTAACCGGTAGAGTGAACTTTGAACGGGGCAGTGATATGGCCGCCCTCAATGGCACGATTACAGGGCGTGAATACCGAGATTTCGTCTTAAGAGCGAGGAAAGGTCAAACCCTGATGGTTTCTCTCGCCGATGATGGGACAGGCAACCCCGAAGACAAGCATAGCGTATTTTTTAATATCCTGCCGCCGGGTAGTAATAATGTAGCGATTTATAACAGTTCTGCCCAAGGCCCCAACGCCATGGCTAAAATCAAACTCCCCAAAGATGGCGACTATACCATTCGTGTCTATCTCATGGGAGAAGCGAAAGACGGCAATCATACTGTTCCTTTCACCGTCTCGGTAACGATTAGGTAGTTATCGAAAAATCCTGAACGCATCCTAGAGATTATCGCCCCTCTTACTCTGTAAGAAAATCAATCATGTTCGAGTCTATAAAATTCAGCGCCATCGCCACCGGAATCGCCCTCGTCGCTACTTTACCAGTTTATGCCGCGAATACTGCTACCATGTTGTCGGCCTGCAAATCTCGCGCCGCTAATGCTTATAAAACCTCGCCGGGTAATATCGTTGTCAAATACGAAGGACAACGCACCGACGGCACTCACGCAGTGAATGGCACTTACGAGACGGATAAAATGGTCAATACCTTCCAATGTTCCTTTAACCGCAACGGCAACCAGATCGTCAAATTTATCAAAAACCTACCCTATTCCAAAGTGGACGAAGGCGCTATGTAATAACACGCTCACTTAGTCTTCATTGGAGGAGATCAAAAAAGCATGAAACCCGTTTATGTCTTGTTGATAGCTATTACCACGGGTGTTATCGGTGCGGGTATCGGATTGTTTCTAGGAGGGAAATTCTTGGGAACCCTCGGATTCCAGGTGGTGTAACCTACGGTGTTTGTGTCGCCACGGAAACGGGAAAACAAGCGGGTTTACTAACCCAATCGGAAACCGATCAACTCTTAAAACAAATTAAAGCAAGAGCGGGTTCAGATTTTAATTTGAAACCAGAACAAATCGAAGAATTCGCCAAAATCAACTGTCAAGACACCCTAGAAAAAGCGAAATCAGCCCGTTCGGAAAAAAACTAGACGGACGTTATAGTACAATTGTCAACAAATCTAGCGATCGCTGTAAAACATCTAATTAACTTGGGAAAAAACTTAAATCATGCGTAAACTCTTTTCCGCTTTTTTACTGGCCACCTTACTCACCACCCCAGTCATCCTACCTTCCCACGCTTTCGGCGAAATCCGTAAAGAACGGGTGCAATTCAAAGCCGGAACCGAAGGAACCACTATTCAAGGCAAAATCAAGGGAGAACAAGTCGTTCAATACCTAATTCGCGCCAATGCTGGACAAAATATGTCGGTTAGCCTCTTGAGTGATAACGGGGGTGCTTCTTTCAATATTTTCGCACCGGGAAAAGTCCCGGGCAAAGACGCGGCGATGGTTATCGGGAACAATGTCGGTAATGCTCACGAGGGAATCCTACCGGCGAACGGCGATTACACGATCCAAGTGGGTTTGACTCGCAACTCGGCGCGGAATAATGAAGTGGCTAATTATCGCCTAAAAATCTTTATTTCCAATAATTACAACCAAAGCGATGCCAAAGTACCGGGGACAAATTACCATGCTACGGGTAATGTTACCTGTTCGATGGGCGATGGAAAACCGGCGGGATCTTGTCCCTTTGGTGTCACTCGTCGGGGGAACGGTAGCGCGGATGTCACTGTTACCAAACCCGATGGTCGCAAGCGTATCATTTTCTTTGAAAAGGGAAAAGCGATCGGTGCAGATACCAGTCAGGCAGATCCTGGAGCGTTTAGCGCCTCGAAACAAGACGATATCTATATTATTCGCATCGGCAAGGAACGCTACGAGATTTTTGAAGCGATCATTTTTGGGGGTTAGGTGCTGCTTTTCGTAAGCGCCAAGGATAAAATCCCCATTGAGGATAGTTTTCAGTGCATCTTAGCCTTTAGGAGGGTTTTTACCCATCCTTTTGTTATTTTTGGGGATAGGGGTTTAATTTTGTTCAAATACAGGTCAGGCTTGACCTGTATTTGAATTGAAAATGTATGATTCCACCTGTAAATTTATCGCCCTTGAATATTCCAGAGACTTAGCCAGGTGGTGATTCGGTAGTAGTGATGGCGGCTTAATCCTTTGCTTTGCTGTGCATTGTAGTCAGGGATAAAATACCAAAGGGTTCCCCAACGTGATTCTCCATTTTTTTAGAGAAAGATAGACTCTCTCTCACCAACCGAGAAATCCTTTGTCGAAAGGTATTATTTAATCTTTCAATAGGATTGGTTTGACCAGTTTCTTTTCCGACTGGTCGATGACGTTTACTAGGAATTACTGTCTTATAGGACTCCCAAAAGTCTGTGTAAGCAACCGCACATTGTCGGTAAACACCGGGTAAACTGGCCCCAAAGTTTTTTGGCTGATTGACGACTCCTATCTCCGCGCATAGCCACCAATAATTTCCCTTGTCTTTCTATCAATTGCAAGCCAAATATAGACCTTTATCGTCTTAGAAAAAACCAAAGACCACATCTCATCACATTCTATAACCAATTTACCTTTTGGTTTGTCCGAAACCTTTATTTGACGGGGGACAGCCGCCAGTTTATTGTTGACATAGTTTTGTAACCATGACCAACTCAATCCAGTTACTCTAGCAATTCCTCGTCAGGAAATTCGTTCGAGCAAGAGTTGATCAATTAATTGTTTGGTTTCGTCAGAGACGGTTTTATTAGTGGGATTGATCACAAACGGTTGACCACATTCTTTACCTTGACGTTTGGGTTTT